>JBAZZM010000077.1:0-4098 GCA_041658805.1 Candidatus Altimarinota bacterium
GGAAGCCGCCTTCAACCTCAAAATTTACGAGATTTACAACGACGACACCAACCGTGAGATTTATCAGTCCAAGCGTGACAAAGTCGGCGCAAACGATGCCCTGCCGCTCCTCGTCATCGACGAAACAGATTCCATCTCCGGATATCAAAACATCGTCGATTACTTTGAAAGTTTCAAAACTAAAACGGATTCCGAAAAATCCACTCTCACAAAAGAGGATTCACGAAATCTTAATGAAATTATCTCAACCACTCCTATTATTCCGGAAAAACAAGCCGAAACCGACAGCTATCTCATCAAACTCCTCGTCGTCATTTTGATCGCCGTTTTCATCTCCATCCTCATCCGCCGCAAAAAATAATCATTCAAACGGGATTTCAACCTCCTCGCCCAGAAAAGGAATATGCACGTCCTTAAAGCCATTTTCTGCCAGCGCACCCTTGAAAAACTCCAACTGCGTTTGTTCCCCGTGCACCAAAAAGATTTTTTTCAATTTTTTGATTTTCGTTATGTAGTCGAGCAAATCGCTCCTGTCCGCGTGCCCCGAAAAAGCGTCCATCACATAAACCGAAGCTCTCACCTCATATGGATCTCCAAAAATATTCACACGTTTTTCGCCATTCACCAGCTTGCGCCCCAGCGTGTGTTCCGCCTGATATCCAACGATCAGCACGATGTTTTTCGGATTTGAGACATTGTTTCTCAAATGATGCAAAATTCTACCGTGCTCGCACATTCCCGACGCCGCGATGATAATCATCGGTCCTTTTTTTTCGTTCAACGCCTTTGATTCCTCGGCTGTGCGTGTGTATTTCAATTGCCCGAAACCAAATGGATTGTCGCCTTTTTCGATGAATTCCATGAAAGTTTTTTTGTCGAAACATTCCGGATGCGACCTGAAAACCTCGGTGATATTCCCTGCCAGAGGACTATCCACATAGATCGGAATTTCCGGAATCCGCTTTGCCGTGTGCAGAAGATTCAAATGATAAATAACTTCTTGCGCCCTTTCCAAAGCGAAAGATGGAATAAGTAGTTTGCCACCACGCTTGCATGCTTCATTCACTATCGTAGCCAGATCGCCGTCGATCGAAGTAATCGGAGGATGCAAACGGTTGCCATATGTGGTTTCCGTCACCAAAACATCCGTCTCTGGAATTGGTTGCGGATCGCGCAAAATTGGCAGTCCACGCCGCCCCAAATCCCCGGTGAAACAAAATCTCAAATGCTTCTTGGATTTTTTGTCATAAAAAATCATGTGCACCAACGCCGACCCGAGGATATGTCCGGCATCATAAAAAGAAGCCACCACGCCATCGTCCACAACGAAACTTTGCTCATAATCCACGGACCTGAAAAGCTTCAAAGTTTTCTCCGCGTCCTCCAAAGTGTAAAACGGCTCCTTCATCGCTCCCGCCTCGAATTTTTTGCGATGCTTCTGCATCCATTTAAATTCGTTTTCCTGAATCGCCGCGCTGTCGAGCAGCATGTAATTGGCAACGTCCCTCGTCGCGTGTGTGCAATAAATCGGCCCCTTAAAGCCTTTCTTTACCAGATACGGCAGATTTCCGCTATGATCCATGTGCGCGTGCGACAAAATCACGATGTCGATCTCTTTCGCATCAAATAGGGGATGAAGATTTTTCTCGTCGGATTCCCGTCGTCGTCCCTGAAACATGCCGCAATCCAGAAGAATTTTTTTGCCGTTAAAAGTGATCAGATGCTTGCTCCCAGTCACTTCCCCGGCCGCGCCTGCAAATTTAATTTTCATTAATTGAAATTATACCTGCCCTGATTTCCGAAAGCAATTCTTCCTCGTAATCACCATATTTTATAAACCTCTCCATCCACTCTTTTTTCTCCTCACTCGTCATCAGCCGCGGTTGCGATTTCTCGCTTTTCATTGGAATCAATTTCACGCTGGTCCCATCACCATCAAAGCTCACCAATATGCCAAGTTCCTCTTGCGTATCCATGCTCCAGTATTGATCAAAAACAAAATTCCCCAGCGAGTAAAAAATAAATTTGCCCTTATAAATTTCAAAATTCTGAACAACATGAGGATGATGCCCGATCACCAGATCCACACCGGCATCTACAAACTCATGCGCCGGCTCCACCTGCATTTTCTTATTTGCTTTATGGGAATATTCAACGCCCCAATGAATCGACACGATCAGGTAATCAACTTTCTCTCCGACTTCTTTAATCAACTCCACCGCTCTATCCATATCCAGCGGGAAATTCACGCTCTGAAAACAGACAAACGCAAACGACTTCCCATCATCCTCGCCATAGTAAACACTCGCCGGATCCGCCTCTGAAGGATGCCCGCAAAATCCGACTCCAGCGTCTTTTAAAGCCGTCATCGTCGTCGCTCTCCCATCCCAGCCTTGATCCACTGCATGATTGTTGGCAATCGACACCAGACTGATCCCGTTCTCTTTCAAAAATGGCGCCGTATCCTCATGAAAACCAAAAACCATCCCCTCCTGTCTCTTGAAGCCCTCGCCCTTTATCGGCCCTTCCAGATTGGCAAAAACCACATCAGCTTTTTCCAGCTCTCCCAGTTGACCAAGTTTTTCAAAAATATAATCCTTGCCGTTTTTATCCATCAGCGTCCGTACATGCCGCCCAAGCATCATGTCACCAAACGCCAAAATATTTAAACCATCATTCGCTTCCACCTTCTGCCCGGGCAGACTTTCCACTTCAAATCTTCCCTTAAACAAGCCATTTTGTGTTTCGATTCTTTGCACGTGCAAAAATTCATTTTCAACTTTCACTCCAAAAACTCCAACCAACCCCAAAAACAAAATTCCCGCCGCCACATTCACCGCCACAAAAAGCGTCCATTTATTCATGATTTTTCCCGATTTGGATAATTTGAATTTTCATCGCGCCAACTTATTGCTAAAATCTTAACATGACCTCACCCGAAATCGAAATTTATACCGATGGCAGTTGCAAAGGAAACCCAGGCCCCGGCGGCTGGGCATTCATCTCGCTTCATGGTGACAAACAGCACAAGGCCTCCGGCCATGAGCCAAAAACCACCAACAACCGCATGGAAATGATGGCAATGATCGAAGCTTTGAAATGGGTCTGGCACGACTCACGCGTCCCGGACACGGCTATCTCCGCCACAAAGATCCATCTCTACAGCGACTCAAATCTATTAGTCCAAACCATCAACCAAGGCTGGAAACGCAAAGCCAACCTCGACCTCTGGTCCGAACTCGACCGCCTCCGCGAATGGCTCACGATCGACTTCATCTGGGTCAAAGCCCACCACACAAACAAATACAACAACGCCGTTGATAAGATGGCATTGAAAGCGGCGGGAAGAAAGGCATAAACTACTCATGTGAAAAAATACCTCATCGGCGTCGCAGCCATTATCATCATCGTCGGATTTTTTGTGCTTTTTGAAAACCCGCTTGCACGCATTTATTATGTTGGGGGAAAAGCTGTCTGTGAATTCAGAGGCGGAACATTCTCGGGTGACGAGAATATGACGCTCGGATTTGGCACACCTTCAAATTGTAAATTTTTCGAAATAAAAGAAGACAAAAGATTGGGATGTAAGGGGGATGAGCAATGCAGGAAAGCCTGTTCGGAGAAAAATGGAGAGTGGCGATTGGTTAACTCGGATCCAGGATATTATATCTGCAATTTTAAAACATCCGATGCGGGTAAAATTTGTACTGATTATTCGCAATGTGAGTCGCATTACTGCATTCCTGATCAGGAAGAAAAAAACGACTCAAAAATAAATCGGGAACTTACTGGAAAATGTTCCGAGTGGCTCTATCAAACAGGAAGCTGCACCTCTTCCGGACTGGTAGGCGGTAAAAACTCAGGGCTTATGAGCTGTTATTAGCCCCCCTTACCCCAGCCTCACCTTTATCTTTTCCTTTGCCTGAAACCCGACGGCTTTGTCCACCACCTGCCCGTCTTTGAAAAACAGCATCGTAGGAATACTCTGAATTCCGTATTTCATCGAAACTTCCGGACTCTCGTCCACATTCAATTTTCCGATCTTCCATTTGCCTTTGTATTCTTTTGCCAGCTCGTCAACAACAGGCGCCATCATCT
>JBAZZM010000078.1:0-3969 GCA_041658805.1 Candidatus Altimarinota bacterium
CAATCGACATCATCGTCACCGAAGGCTGGCTCGGCACGCCAACAAATCGTATGCCACATGAACGCGAACGCAATCAAACTTTCAACGAAGTCATGAAACTTCATTCCAAATGGCTCAAAACCGTCCACCCCCTGCTCCCAAAAAACGCCAAAATCGTCCTTTGCCTACCGGCCTTTCGCGTCACCCAGAGCAAAACCGAGCGTCTCACCACCTTCGACCAAACCGCCCGCGGCTACGGCTACACGGTCATAAACACTTTTCTATACGACCGATCCGACCAGATCACCGCACGCGAAATCAAAGTCCTGCAGAGAATTTAGCATTGAAATCAGCGCCTCTCTCTCGTATATTTACCCTGTCCAATTTTTGAGACACACACTCCCGGGTGGCGCAGTGGTAGCGCAGCTCGCTGTTAACGAGTTGGTCGTCGGTTCGAATCCGACCCCGGGAGCCAGAAAAAATCTTATTAAAGCCTTTTATCAAAAACTTCTTTAACATATTCTCTTGGTCAACAATATAAAAACTTGCTCCTGAAACTATCTTCGATTAACATGGAAATCTTCTAGCAAATAACAAATGTTTTATGAAGATCGAAATTTCAAAGAAACAGTTTAAATTTCTACTGGAACTGGTACATCTCGGCAATTGGGTGGTCAATTCAAACAATGAACCAAATACAATTGATAAAAAATATGAAGAAATCACAAATATCATCTATTCATATGGGAAAAAGGCGGGTCTCGAAAAATACATTGTTTACAGTAAACATTCACAAGTTTGGATTGGAACCGATTATCTCTATATGAAATCAAATGCTAACAAATTGCTTGAAAAATATAATGAACATAACTTTTGGAGCCATTTAATCGAAAAACTTGCATGGAAAGATTTTCACAAAAAATACAGCAAAGAAAAAATTCAAAGAATGTCTTCCAGCGAACGCATTGAAAAAATTTACGAATTCATCGATAAGTATACACAGGAAATCGATGACAACAGCATTAACCATTTAGAAATCATCAAACGAATTCCAAAGGGAAAATAGTTGGCACGAAATCAAAAACTTTGCCCTACAAAGTCCCTAAACAAACCATCATTCAATAAACCCCTCAACCTGGTGGTTCCACAATTTGGAATACAGGCCCTTTTTGCGTAGCAACACTTCATGCGTCCCCTCCTCCACGATTTTTCCCTTCTCCAAACCACGATCCGATCCATGATCCGGAGCGTCGAAAGTCTGTGAGCAATGGCGATCACACTTTTTTCATGCATCAGTTTGGCCAGCGCCGACTGCACAAAAAGCTCGCTCTCGCTATCCAGCGAACTCGTCGCTTCGTCCAAAACTAAAATCGGTGCCGACTTCAAAAACGCCCGTGCTATCGCGATCCTTTGCCTTTGGCCTCCGGAAAGTCTCACGCCTCTCTCCCCCACGTATGTTTCATATCCGTCCGGAAAAGACTTTATAAACTCATGCGCCTGGGCCTTTTTCGCCGCCTCGATAACTTCCCTGTCAGAAGCTTTCAGATTTCCATATCGGATATTTTCCCGAATCGTCCGATGAAACAAAGACACGTCCTGTGGCACAAAAGCGATCTGCCTGCGTAAACTTTTTCGGGTGATATCGCGGACATCATTGCCGTCTACAGTCACTCCACCGGTTTTAATATCATGATTTCGCAGAAGCAAATCCGTCAGCGTCGTCTTCCCTGCGCCACTCACGCCGACAATCCCGACTTTTTCACCGGCAGAAACCTCCAAACAAAATTTATCGAACACAACCGTCTTTCCGAAACTGAAGGAAACATTTTTGAAAACCAAATGCCCCTTGGATTTGGCCAGCTTTTTGGCACCGGCTTTATCGGTAATATCATATGGAACAACAAGCTCGGTCAAACCTTCCTCAATCCGGCTATAATCATCAATCGCATCGGTCATCTTGTGTCCGACGAAAAACAGATCATGCGTCAAACTCACCACCATCGAAATCACCAAGACCAAACTTCCCAGAGTGACATAACCGCTTTTCATCACAAATATCGTGATTGCAATCATTCCAAAAACAAAAATCGATAAAAGAACCCCGTTTGCAAACAAAATCCATTCCGAAGCCATCCAGCTTTTCAGATGTTTTTTTCGATATTCCTCAATAAATGTCCCCACAAATTCCCTCTCAAATTTCAAATGAGCATTTGCATGCACAGTGGCAATATTCGATACCGTATCCACCATCTTCCCCTTCACCTCGGAACCGGCTCTGGCAACCGCAAACGAAAGATGCTGTTTTTTCTTTACGATGTAGTAGTTAAAAGACAAAAACACGATTACCCACGCCACAAACATCACCCCAAGCATCTTATCAATAGATACAACAATCGCCACATCAACAATCAGCCCGATTATAAGAGGATAAAATTGCCAAAGAATATTCGAAAACATACTCTCCACACCTCTCGAAGCATTACTGATTTTGTTGATCAAAGAACCCGCGAATTTACG
Organism: Candidatus Altimarinota bacterium; assembly: GCA_041658805.1. Classification (GTDB taxonomy): domain Bacteria; phylum Patescibacteriota; class Gracilibacteria; order UBA1369; family LOWO2-01-FULL-3; genus JBAZZM01. The sequence continues at coordinate 2,497 of JBAZZM010000078.1, forward strand.
ATTAAAATAGGCCCTGCTGTGTTCAATCAGATATTCAAACAAATCCTTGGCCACAGTCGCTTCGCTCTCGGTAATCAGCCGCATGCCGGAAAGCCCGCTCAACCTCCAAACATTTTCAATCAGGAAATAGAGTAACGGGAAAACGATCACCCAAAACCACAAAGAATTTAAACTGGCCTCACTAAACCCACTCGCCACCGCGTTCGTGGCTGAATCCGTCAATGCGCGCAGAACAAGGAAAAAAACACCACCCAACAATTGGGCGCAGGTCACCGCAAGCACAGCCAATATCGCCCATTTACGGCTTTTTTTTGCGACAAACCACATGAACGAAATTGGATTTTGCGGTATTCTCATGGTGCGACTATAACATCAAATAGCCCATACCGCAACTCGCCTCAAACTTTCTTCATTTTTTTATATAAATCCTCTTGCAATTCCCGTATATACAATGTATAATCCAGTCACAATAAAAGTTTACCTATGCAAATCTCAATCACTAAATGGGGCAACAGTATGGCCATCAGACTGCCAAAACCGTTCATTGAACAGATCGGCGTCAACTTGAACCAAAAAGTTGAAATTACCTTGGAAAAAGACACGATTGTACTCAAAAAGGCTTCATCCTCACTGGCCGAACTGCTCTCAAAGGTAAACGAAAATAACATTCATAAAGAAACCGATACCGGAAACGCTGTCGGAAACGAGGCATGGTAAAACAATACATTCCACAAAGAGGCGATCTTGTTTTTGTTAATTTCAATCCGCAAACCGGCAGAGAACAGGCTGGAAAAAGGCCCGCTGTTGTTATTTCTCCAATTTTGTACAATAAAAAAGCGGGATTAGCCATCATGGTGCCGATCACAAGTCGGGTAAAGGGTTTTCCATTTGAGGTTGAATTGCCAAAGAAGTTAAAAACAAAAGGAGTCGTTTTGTCAGACCATGTCAAAAATTTCGACTGGCAAAGCAGAAAAGTAAAATTTTTGGAAAAATTGCCTGCCGAAACCCTGGAAGAAGTGGTCAAAAAACTTAACCTTTTGACTAATTAGCACTATGCGTCCTTCACCAAAACATCTTATTTCCGCCACCAAGTCCGCCCAAAAGCTGATCAAAAAGCGCATGTTCGCCTACATCGCCGCCGGTCTCGGTCTGGTCGCCGGTCTGGCTTGGAATGACGCCATCAAAGCGACCATCGACTATTTCATTCCGCAGGATTCCGGCACCATCCTCGCCAAACTGATCTACGCCTTCATCCTCACGGCCGTCGTCAGCGTGATTTTGGTTTACATTGAAAAATCTTTGAATAAGGAATAAATTTCCCACATGAGCAAAATCAAATTCAAAAATCTCTCTCCGGCTCTCCGCAAACACATCATCACTCCGGAGAATAAATTCAAAACCGGAACTCTCACCTCGCACATCAAAAAAAGCCGCACACCGGTTTCCACTTTTGCCGAGCGCACGCTCAATCAC
>JBAZZM010000079.1:0-3961 GCA_041658805.1 Candidatus Altimarinota bacterium
TTGTTCAAGGGCGGACACTTTGTAATTCGCACCTTGGAGATCTTGAAGAATTTTGGAAGCTTCGGCGTCGTTTTTGACGGAGATTTTTTTGTCTTCGAATTTCTGGAGGACGGCGGAAAAAGTTTGGTTGGCGGTGTTTTTAAAAATGCCTTCAATCGACCAATATTCTTCCGGAACAAAGGCGTTGATTTCGCGCTCACGTTCCACAATCAAACGCACAGCAACAGACTGGACGCGGCCGGCGGAAAGTCCGTAGCGGATTTTTTTCCAAAGAAGCGGAGAGAGTTCGTAACCCACGAGACGGTCGAGAATGCGGCGGGCCTGCTGGGCGTCGACAACATTTTGATCTATCTCGCGTGGATGCGTGAGAGAGTCTTTGATAGCTGATTCGGTGATTTCATGAAAAACGATGCGATGCACAGGAGTTTTTTTCGTATTTACTTTCAGCGCATGGAGCAGATGCCAACCGATAGCCTCCCCTTCGCGGTCTTCATCAGTTGCCAACCAAAGTTCGTCGGCCTTTTTTAGGGCGGCAGAAATTTCCGAGATTACTTTCTTTTTGTCCGGGGAGACGGAATAGGTTGGTTCAAAATCGTGTTCGGTATCGATTCCCATCTTTGATTTCGGGAGGTCACGGACGTGGCCCATCGAAGCAAGAACCTGATAATCCGCGCCTAAAAATCGCGAAATAGTTTTCGCTTTTGCCGGGGACTCGACGATGACTAAGTTCTTGGCCATATAATTATGTATTACCTTGTATAACAATTCGACGGCTTCGTCAAAGGTAAAAGTAAAAATTGAAGTAATCGGTGAAACAAACCGGAAAAGATGGCAATATGATTTTTTTGGCTTGTGGAGGCGGGTAAAGTCGATTTTTTCAATTAGGAAAGGCGGTTTTCCCCTGTAAATAGCCGTTTTACAAAAAAGATTCTCTTGCAACGGCATTGGCAAGCCCTATAATGCTGATGCTTTTCTATATTATTTATTTCCTAACCCAACTGCTTATGTCTAAGCAAGATTTGGTAGCTAACGCAGCGCAGGCCGCTGGCGTTACAAAGAAGGCCGCCGGTGAGGTTCTAGAATCCGTTCTGGGACAAATCACCAAGAGCCTGAAGAAGGGCGAGAATGTAACCATCACTGGTTTTGGAACATTCCGCGTTTCTAATCGCGCCGCTAGGACGGGTGTCAATCCAAGAAACCCATCCCAGAAGATCCGCATCCCAGCCATGAGGCTTCCAGCCTTCAAGGCCGGCAAATCTCTAAAAGATGCTGTTCGCTAAACTTTGAAAAAAGTTTTAAAAAGGCCCCGACGAAAGGAGGGGCTTTTTGTTTGTGCTTGACAGGTTCGGCGTGGTTGTGTGATTATACGGACCTTTATATATTAACCAAAATGTTTATGGCTGAAGGCGTAAAGCAGTTACCCGAAAATAGGCATGTTCGTGGAGATGACGCTGATCTTTTTTATTTTGTCGATGATACGCGTAGCGAAAGCGATACTTGGGGCGAATATGATAAGGAACGGTATTTTGGTAAAGTAGAATATGGGGTTTTTAGGCTCCTGGAGTCGGCATTATCTAGAAAAGAGGATTTTTCTCGTCTCCTTTCCACGGCTTCCGATGAGCCAAGGTATATGGTAGCTAGGTGTCAGGATCTTTTTAACCAGCCGGAGTATGAAAGGCTGCGATTTTTTGTACGAAAGGGGGACTTGAAACTAATTTCTTCTTTTCTTGAGCCTATTGTTCGTGCTGCCGTGTGGAAATTTTTAGCGCAGGCCAGTCTTGGTATGTTAGATCCAAACGGGATTTCCAGCGAGATTCCTTCCCCTTTAAAAAATATGCCGGTTGATATCGTAGAGGTCTTTGTGAATGGGATATGTGGTTGTATCGCCCTATGGAGCCAAAAAGCCGGGGATCAGTCTGATACCATGAGGAATAGGTTTAATAATGAGATTGCCAGCTTAACCGCTGATCAGTCGGCGGAGGGTGAGGAATAAAGCTTAGTCAATAACCTTTATGAGAAAAAAGTGAGATTTGGCTGGGGCGAGGTGTTTTTGGAGAGATGAGTGGGTGATTTATTGCTAAAAGTCCTAAAAACATTTAGATTATTTTGCGTATGAAAGAGCTTTTGGAAAATCTAAAAAAGGAGGCGGTGGAGAAAATCGGCAAAGTGAAAAATGCCGAAGAGTTGAAAATGTGGGAGATCGAGTTTTTGGGGCGGGGGAAGGGGAAGATGACCGAGATTACAAAGAAGCTGAAAGACCTGTCGGATGCGGAAAAGCCGGTGCTTGGGAAACTGGCGAATGAGGTGAAGAGGTTTTTGGAGGAGAAATTTTCCGAGAAAAAAAATAGCTTGGAAAACGCGGCGATCGAGAAAGAGCTTGGGAAAGATTTTTTTGACACCACAATTCCGGGGAAGGTGAGAGGGCTCGGGCATATTCATCCGCTGTCGCAGGTGCAGGAAGAGGTGGAACGGATTTTTTCGCAGATGGGTTTTACGGTCATGGACGGGCCGGAAGTGGAAAGCGAATATTATAATTTCGAGGGTTTGAATATTCCGTTGGACCATCCGGCGCGCGATATGCAGGATACTTTTTTTGTGGCGGAAACTGCCGCCAAGGCGGGGCAAGAGGGAGATGGGAAGCATGGGCGGCTGGTTCTGCGGACGCATACTTCGCCGGTGCAGGTGAGAACGATGGAGAAGTTTGGGGCACCGCTAAGGGTGATTGTGCCGGGGCGGGTATTTAGATATGAGGCGACTGATGCGTCGCATGACACGACTTTTTGTCAGGTGGAAGGACTGCTAGTTGACGAGGGAATTTCGCTGGCACATTTGAAAGGCGTGTTGGCGGAATTTTTGACGAGGCTTTTTGGAAAACCGGTAAAAGTGAGATTTCGACCCGGATATTTTCCGTTTGTGGAGCCCGGACTGGAGGTGGATTTTTCCTGTCTGCTCTGCGGAGGAAGAGGATGCCGGGTTTGCAAACAAAGTGGCTGGGTGGAATTTATGGGCGCCGGAATGGTGCATGAAAATGTTTTGAAGGCGGGTGGAATCGACCCAAAAAAATATCAGGGCTGGGCCTTTGGTTTCGGCCTGACGCGATTGGTGATGATGCGCTATGGGATTGACGATATTCGTTTGCTTACAAACGGAGATTTGAGATTTATTAAACAATTTTAAGATGCTGATTTCGGCCAACTGGCTAAAAGATTTTGTGGAAATTCCAAAAAAATTCGACGCCAAAAAATTGGCGGATGATCTGACTTTGCGAACCGCGGAGGTGGAAGGTGTTTTAAATGAAGCTGAAAATTTCGAGAAAATAGTCGTTGGCTTTGTTGAAAAAATTTGGGCGCATCCAAACGCCGATAAATTAAAATTGGCAAAAGTATCGACCGGAAAAGAAACCTTTCAAGTGGTTTGCGGCGGGGCAAATTTAAAAGAAGGCATATATGTTGCTTTCGCGAAAGTCGGGGCGAAGGTTAAGTGGCATGGGGAAGGGAATTTGGTGACGCTGGAGAGAGCGAAAATTCGTGGCGAGGAAAGTAACGGAATGATCTGCGCCGGAAACGAAATAGGAATGGCCGAGCTGGATAAAGGGCATGAGGACATCCTGGATCTTTCGGCGATGAAACCAAAAATCGGGATGAATCTGGAGGAACTTTTTGGGAGAGATGACGTCGTTTTTGAATTTGATAATAAGGCGCTGACGCACAGGCCTGATCTATGGGGGCATTATGGGATAGCGAGAGAAGTGGCGGTGCTGACCGGCTGGAAATTCAAAGAATTGAAGCTGAAAGTGGTGATTCCAAAGAGCGGTGAAAAGGTAAAAGTAGAGGTAAAAAACGCGAAACTTTGTCCGCGATATTGCGGCTTGATGATCAGCGGCGTAAAGGTGGGCGAATCACCAGACTGGTTGAAGAAAAAACTGAAGGCGACGGGTCACGGTGTGCACAATAATATCGTG
>JBAZZM010000080.1:0-3961 GCA_041658805.1 Candidatus Altimarinota bacterium
CCCGCTCCCGTTCATCCCCTGAATCGGTTTTGGCAGGAAACAGGCCGTATATCCCATGGTTTTGGCGATCTGTCTGGCCAGCAATTTATAAATTTGAATCTGATCAGCCGTATCCAAAGCCGGACAATATTTGAAGTTGAGTTCAAACTGGGCAGGAGCGACTTCAGGGTGATCTTTTTCGTTTTCAAAACCCATAGCCCTCTGCGTCTCCGCAAACTTGTCGATAAATAATCTCAAAACATCCTGTGGCAGACAGTTGAAGTAACCGCTCTGCGTGGCCAAATCAAAACCAACCTTTTCATCATAGTACTGTTCGGCATTCAAACCTTTAAATAGAAAACCCTCGATCTCCGGAGCCACATTCACCGCAATCCCTTCTTCGCCCAATTCATCCATCAATTTTCCCAAATTTGCCCGAAAATCGCCATCATAAATACTGCCGTCTTTATCGCAGACATAACTGAAAACCAACACCTTTCCGGCCCCAAAAATATCCGCCGGAAGCCAGCGGAAAGTCCCCCAATCAACTTTCAAACGCAGATCGGACTCCGACTGGGCCGTAAAACCGCGAATCGAAGAACCGTCAAAAGTCAGATTTTCATAGTCCCCAAGCAAAAACTTTTTATCATAATCCAGCACATGCAGTCTCCCCTCCATATCGGAAAAACACACGGTCACAGCCTTTATTCCCGCCTCTGCAGCCAGGTATTTTAAAAACTTATTTTTGAAATATTCATCAGTTTTACCCGCAATCCTCTCATGCTTTACTTCCAAATTCATCTCTTCCAATTCAGCATAAGACAACTGCAAAAAACCATCTTGCGGTTTAAAAAGATCGCCATAGTCGCGGTGATGCCCGGTCACCGGTGGACGCTCCGCCTTCATCGCCACTTTTTTCCCCAGAGTAGCCTCTGACATAGTTTTTGGATTAAGAAATATATGCCAACTATTACAAAGTGGAACCTCCCAATCAAGGCCTCAAATAAAGGAATTTCAAGCCTGTCGGAAAAAGCGAAATCCACATTAAACAGGATTCATCAGGCTAAAACAAACCCCCCTTCTCCATGTCTGTCGAAGAATCCTACAACAACTTTCACCTTGCCAGATTAAACAAAAAATATCGCGACAACACCACTCGCCAAAATGAAAATAAAAACTTCTATAATTTTTATCGCCACCTTCATATTTCCCAGAAAAACAAAAATCATCGCCTTTGTGAAAGTATTTACCATCGCCGCCAAAATTACACCAATCGCGCCACTATGGAGACTTATCCCGCCTTCATTAATCAGATTGATAATCGAGATCGTAATCGCATCCACATCAAAAAGCCCGGACAAGACGCTGGTCACATAAAGCCCCTTGTCGCCAAGCAAAGCCAAAGCCGCGTGCGCCACAAACAGCACCGCCGCAAACAGCAATCCAAATTTCAATCCATTCGCAAGACTAAAAGGAGTCTTCATCCCAACAATATTTTTCTTGATGCTTTGCTCAACCTCCTTCCCATCGCTCTTCTTCAACCACAAAAATAAAGCCGCCAAAATCCCGACCACGCCCATAGCCGTCATCGGCCAAAAAATCTTTGCGAATAACTCCTCACTCAAAATCACCACCTCCACCAAAACCCGGAAAAACATCGCGCTCGAAGCGATAACCACAGCAAAAACATAAGGCTCTACAATTCCACTATTTTTCTTGCTCTGATCGGCAAAATCAAAAGCCAGAGCAGTACTTGAAATCAGTCCGGCAAAAAATCCGGTCAAACCGATCCCCCTCTTTACCCCAAAAATTTTGATCACCACATAGCTCAAGAAGGAAATTCCGCAAATAAACACCACCATCAGCCAGATCAAATACGGATTAAAGGCTCCAAAAGGTCCATAAGCCTGATTCGGCAGCATCGGCAAAATCACAAAAGCAATCACCGCAAAGACCAGCGTCGACTTCAATTCCTTATTTTTGAGCCGTGAAAACATAAAAAACAATCTCTATTGATATCCAGAGATTCTAGCACAAAACAGCCCAAAATGGAACTACACCAAACCCCTTTTCGTCATCGTTCGCAGTGCGTGAACCGAAATCTTCATTCTCGTCCTGCGGCCGGTCTTTGGATCAACAATCATTTTGCTCACCAGATTCGGCATATAGCGTCGTCTGGTCGCATTCATCGCGTGACTGCGGTTGTTGCCGACACCGGGCCTTTTTCCTGTAAGTTGACAGACTTTTGACATAAATCGCTTAAAAAGCAGAGGCATTCTAACGATTTATTGAGAAATGGCAATAGCTTTTATGCAGCTTTCTTTAGTTGTGGATAAAACACCCTGACCTTTCTCACGCCGGAAACAGACATTGCCGCATGGTGAATACGTTTCAAAACTTCCCGCGCCCTAACATCGTCCACGTCCCTTCCAATCCCCTCAAGATCAAAAACCGAAAAATCCACGGAATGGCGAGAAGCATCAACAGGAATAGCCTCCAAATGTCCGGCAACTTTGTTCAAAGAATCTACCACGATAGACTGTCTCACCCTGTCTTGAACCTCCGCTAATAAACCGGAAACATTGCCATCATGAATGTTCTCAATTGCCACTCTCATTGAAACATTTCCCAAAAGCTGCACTCCACCACCATCTGCCTCTCCAACAAAGCCACCCCTGAATGGGAACCCAATGTTAGGAACATTCATCCCATCCACAATCTGGCCAAACTTTAAATACAGGGACGCGGCCGTCACGCCGTCTTCAGCGTTAACTTTTTGCGCCGTCTCATCGCTGGCTGCGGAGTGATTCGTAGCCACAACCAGATTGCTTCCCCTCAAAGCCACAGCATAGTCACCAAGCTTCCAATCATCACGATTATGCTCCTTGCCAAAAGCATCCAGATCCTTGCCCTCGACAAAATGCGTATCCAAACCGGCACCGGCTACATGACCGGATTCTATCGCTTCATACAAAGCTTGTGGATTGACCACTTTTCCTCTGGCCATATTGCAAACAATCGCTCCCTTTTTCAAAAGTTTTAGCTGCTCTTTACCAATCAATTCTTTGTTCCCATCCAAATGCAAAAGTACTAATTCAGCACCATCCAAAGCTGATTTGAGCGAATCAGCACGTTTGCTACCATTAACCGACATCAGAATATTTGGATCAAAGACATGAACGTCCGCCTTTTGCAAAAAAGGAGATCTTGAAATAACCTCAGCACCGATTTTGCCCAATCCGATAACCGCAACTTTTTTACCTGCAAAAACATCGGCCATCTTCATATGATCAGAAGTCATCTCGGTTTTTGAAAACGACTTTGGGTTCACACGATCAGTCACATCATCTCTATCCCATTTCATTTTTTTTACTTTGCCGCCTTTGACACCATTATCGTCAGCTAAAGCCGGATTATTTTCACCGTCAACAGCCTCAATTTTTTCAAGCCTTTTCAATAACTCAAGAATCGTCAGATCCTGCCAAATTCTCACAGCTTCGGCATTACCTCGTGGAGTTCTCTCTATCACAGTTCCGGCATCAAACGCGGCCTGCCTGTTCATACCAACTCCATTCCCAAGCCTGATAACTAAATCAGCGAGATTTTCAAATCTTTCACTACCTCCACCCTCCAAAGCTTTGTCCAATTCACCGCGCCCCAAAACAGCACTAACACGCATCCCCATAATTTGCCGCAAAGCCTCGTCGATCGGAACATCCCTCAAATCCACAGGATCAAGACCAATACTGCGCGCCAGCACGATCCCGGCTCCCGACACGCCATCCACAAACGCAACCCGATTCGATGGCTCCGGATACTGGGTAACATCAAAATTCATTTCAAAAGCGGTTTGCAATTGACCCATAAAAGTTCTGGTTAAAATCTGGAAAAGCGCCCTCATCCTATCCCTTGTCCAAAAACTGTCAAAACACCAAAATCATCACCCCTCTTTTTTCCCTTGCTTAAAACAAAACCCCTGCTA
>JBAZZM010000081.1:0-3889 GCA_041658805.1 Candidatus Altimarinota bacterium
GGTTTGATGCCGGATTTGGCCAGACTGCTGGCCAACTTGATGCGTTTGAGCAGTTTCTTTTGCTTTTGGCCGCTGGATTTTTTGGCTTCGTGCTCGAGTCTGATGACGGCTTTCTTGAGATCGGTTTTGGAAATGATGTCGCGGATGCTTTCGGCACCGGTGCCGGCTTTGAAGACGTGGCCGAACTTCATGGAGAGACGGCGGTATTCAATTTCAGAATAAACCTGACCGACTTTTAATTTGTCCAAAGAATCTTTGAGGTCGGAGAATTGATATTCTATTTCCTCCAAATCGCGTGCCAGACTCTTTTCATTTTCAGGCTCCTTTTTGAATTTTTCCTGAATTTCTTTTTTCTGTAGTTTGTATTCTGTTTTCAAATCTTCGACAGCTTTTTCTGTGGCTTTTTCATCAACTTCGGAAACGATATAAGCGGCAAAATAGACAACCTGTTCGAGAGTTTTTACCGGCATGTCGAGGAGGAGGCCGAGACGGCTTGGAGTGGAGCGCAAAAACCAGATATGAGTAACCGGAACGGCGAGTTTGATATGTGCCATTCTTTCACGGCGGACGGATGAACGGGTGACTTCAACACCGCACTTTTCACAGATCACACCTTTGTAACGGATGCGTTTGTATTTACCGCAATAACATTCCCAGTTTTTGGTCGGACCGAAAATCTTTTCACAAAAAAGACCGTCTCTTTCCGGCTTTTGAGTGCGGTAATTGATCGTTTCCGGTTTTTTGACTTCGCCGTGTGACCAAGCCAAAATTTCTTCCGGAGAAGCGACGGAAAGAGCGATGGATGTAAAATTATCCCGCTTTTGCGGATCGCTCGTTTTTTCGTGGTGTTGAGCCATAATAAATTTGATTTATTAAAATGTTAAATGCCGAGATCTTTGTCGATGGGATTTTCATCGTCGGTGATCGGGGACTCATTTTCCGGAACATAATCCGGTTCACTTTCGCTACTGGTTTCGCTGACCGGTTCGCCTTCCACTTCAGCGGCTTTTCTTTTTTCCAATAAAATCATGTCCTGAACGACGATTTCGGTTTTGAATTTTTTGACGCCTTCCGGTGTGTCCCAGCTACGTGTTTTGAGGTAACCTTCAACATAAACGAGGTGACCTTTTTTCAGATAATTTGCGCAGATTTCAGCCAGATGAGCCCAAGCCACGCATTCATGGAATTCGGCGGAACTGTTGTGATTGCCGTCTTTTGTCACCCATTTGCGATTCGTGGCCATACCAAAAGTTGTGACGTTTTGGCCGTTTGGAGTCTGGCGCATTTCCGGATCGCGGGTGAGATTGCCGATCAAAATTACTTTGTTTATGGAACGCATTGTTGTGGTTGTTAAGTGGTTGATTTAGGGTCTTTGAGATCCGCCTCGGTCATACCTTCGAGATTGCCTTTTTCGCTGGAGGTGCCGCCGCTTTCTTTGCTGATTTCTTTGACGACGCTGATAGCCACTTCTTCGCGGGCTTCCGGATCTTCATCGAGAATTTCATCGGGCTCAATCTCATCCGCCGGGATTGCTCCTTCGAGCAATTTCACCGAAAGACCGAGACTTTGAAGTTCTTTTACCAAAACATGGAAAGATTCCGGAACGCGCGGGCGTTTGATCAGCTCACCTTTGACGATGGATTCGTAGGCTTTGGCGCGGCCGTAAACATCGTCGGATTTGATAGTGAGCATTTCCTGCAGGATGTGCGCGGCGCCGTAGGCTTCGAGAGCCCAAACTTCCATTTCTCCGAAACGCTGGCCGCCGTGCTGGGCTTTGCCGCCGAGCGGTTGCTGGGTGACGAGAGAGTATGGACCGACGGAACGGGCGTGGATTTTGTCTTCGACCAAGTGGCTAAGCTTCATAATATAGGCGATACCGACGGTTGTTTTGGAATCAAAAGCTTCGCCGGTTTTGCCGTCGAAAAGCTGGAGTTTGCCGTCTTCAGGCAGGCCGGCTTTTTTGAGTTCGGCGGTGATTTGTTCGGTGGTGATTCCGTTTAAGGCCGGAGTGGCGACTTTGAAACCTTGTTTGACCGCTGCCCATCCGAGATGAGTTTCAAGAATCTGGCCGATGTTCATACGACTGCTGACGCCGAGCGGGTTCAAAATGATGTCGACCGGTGTGCCATCCGGAAGGAAAGGCATGTCTTCCGTGGGAACGATGTTGGAAATGACGCCTTTGTTACCGTGGCGGCCGGCGACTTTGTCACCGATGGAAATTTTTCTTGTCTGGGCGACGTCGACTTTGATCTGTTTGAGAACGCCGGTCGGCAGTTCATCGCCGTAGTCTTTCGTGAAAAGCTGAACGCCGACGATCTTGCCGCCTTCGCCGCCGGGGAGGCGGAGAGAGGTGTCTTTTACGTCGCGGGCTTTGTCGCCGAAAATGGCTCGCAGAAGGCGTTCTTCCGCGGTCAGCTCGGTCTCGCCTTTTGGCGTGATTTTGCCGACGAGGATGTCGCCTTCATGGATGGTGGCGCCGATGCGCACGATGCCGTCTTCGTCGAGATCTTTCAATTTGGTTTCGCTGACATTTGGAATATCACGGGTGATAATTTCAGGGCCGAGTTTGGTTTCGCGGACGTCGACCGTGAAACTTTCAATATGGACGGAATCGTAGAAACCTTCGCGGGCCAGACGCTCGGAAATAACCACGGCGTCTTCGTAATTGTAACCTTCCCAAGCCATGTAGGCCACGAGGAGGTTTTGGCCGAGAGCGAGTTCGCCATCCTGAACAGCCGGACCTTCGGCGAGAAGATCACCTTTTTTTAGTTTGTCACCTTTGTTCACGACGGCGCGTTGATGCAGACATGTGCCCTGATTGGAACGATTATAAACGGAAAGTTCGTAGTTCACTTTTTTACCGTTGTCGTAAACGACTGTGATCATGTTGGCGTCGACATAGGAAACCGTGCCATCGCGTTCGGTGGTGATCACCTGACCGGAAGATTTGGCGGAAATTTCCTCGATGCCGGTGCCGACCACAGGAGATTGCGGCGAGACCAAAGAAACGGCTTGACGTTGCATGTTTGAACCCATGGATGCACGAGTGTTGTCGTCGTGTTCAAGAAATGGAATCAAAGCAGTGGTGATGGAAATAATCTGTTTTGGGGAAACGTCGATGTGAGTCACGTCATTGATGTGGGTCAAAGTCGGTTCGCCTTTGCGACGGGCGGAAACGCGGCTGGTATCAAATTCGCCGATTTCGTTGATAGGGGAGTTTGCCTGTGCGATGACCAACTCTTTCTCCTCTTCGGCGTCAAAATAGGAAAATTTACCGGTAATATAAGGGCGCACTTTGATTTCGGTCAGATTTGTGGAAGCGATACGTTTGGCGGCTTTTTCGTCTATCACTTCGCCTGCTTTGACGATAACGCTGCCGCGATTTTCAACAGTTTCGGAGGTGGTGTGGCCGACCAAAGCTTTTTCATTCACCTTCATAGTGTTGGCAACTTCCTGAAAAGGCGTTTCGATAAAACCGTATTCATTTATCTTTGCATAAGTCGCGAGGTGAACAACGAGACCGATGTTCGGACCTTCCGGCGTGGCGATAGGACAGATACGGCCGTAGTGGGAAGGATGCACGTCGCGGACATCAAAGGATGCGCGTTCACGTGAGAGACCGCCCGGGCCCATAGCTGACAAGCGGCGTTTGTGCTCCAGCTCGGCTAATGGATTTGTCTGATCCATGAATTGGGAAAGCTGGGAGCTGGCGAAAAATTCGCGGAGAGCCGCGGTGATCGGTCGGGAATTTACAAGCTGTGTAGGAGTGACAGTTTCGAGATCCATGACTGTCATGCGGTCTTTTGCGATACGATCGGTGCGGAGCAGACCGACGCGGAACTTGTTTTGGACGAGTTCGCCGACAGCGCGGATACGACGATTGGAAAGA
>JBAZZM010000082.1:0-3801 GCA_041658805.1 Candidatus Altimarinota bacterium
CGAAGTTCCCCACCCGGCGCCGGCGTTAACAATCCTCGCAGAAGTATTTACCTGATATTTTCCAATTGAATTTGCCGTAAACCCACCGCTAATATCAGTATTTCCATTTTGGGCAATCGTCAAAAGCGCGGTCGGACTACCATATGAGTCCGTCATTTTTCCGATCGTTATCTGACCGGTATTATCCGTAGAAACATATTTTATCTTCTGATTCAGTCCGGCGGTAGTTGTCCTGAACAAAATCGAAGCACCACTGGCGCTGTGTAACGCCAGATTTACCGTCGTGATCGCCGACCCTCCAAACCCGACTTCATCCAAGACTCTCAAAGTATCGTCCACGACCACTCCGAGCAGTCCGCTCGGATTGAGCAGGTTCCCGCCCATTTCCAAATCTCCGTTTCCCTTCAGTCTCATCCTTTCCTGATTTGCCGTATAGAAAACCAAGTCATCTGCCCCCTTCGTGCCAATATTTAAATTCAAATCGTTGCTTTGTACGGACATGCCGGTCTGTCCAAAAAGATCTCTCCCGAAATTCAGCGCATCGCCATCCGTAACCTGAAACTTCGTCGTCGGATTATTTGTCCCGATCCCGACATTTCCACTCACTCCGGAATACATGTTATTGCCGTTGATAATCCAGTCATTATCCGCGCCGCCATTCATCCATCCTAGTACGCCGCCAACCATACCCAGCACCTGTCCGGGAGTTCCAACAGCGCCATTGATCTTCAATACGGGATTTGCTGTAAAATTTATTCCCGTGAATGTCGGACTCACTGCGTCCGCAGGTGGATTTAGCGTCGGATTTGCTCCAAACGCGGCATTCACACCAAGCAAAATAACACCGGTCAAAACCGCGAGCGTCAGATAAGAAACAGCATTTCGCAAATAAAACTTTTTCATAGAATGAGGTTTAGGATTTTTGAGTTGCTCCAATCTTAGCACCGCCCAAAAAAAACGACAAGCCTACTCCACCATGTTCTGTGTAGCCGCCTCCTGAATTTCAAAATCAATATTGTCGGAAATGCTCGGCAGCGATGGTGACCACGCCGGCCACGTTTTGATTCCGACTTTATTTATTTCCGGAAGATTTTGAATGTATTGAATCGCCTCCTCGATGTTTTTGCCCACGATATGCTCTTTGATTTTTTCCAGCAGACGCGCACCGTTTTCTTTTTCCGGATTGATTTCGTATTGCTCTATGCCTTTGATGTTTGCGGTCAATTTGATTTTGCCGCGATTTAAATCCCAATCAAAAATTCTGTAAGAAGTTGAGTCTTCATTGATTCGCAGTAACTCCTTTTGCGGACTTTTTTTGAGCAAAAGTTCATTTTTCAGAATCTCCAGCATCTCATCATGATCATAGTAAACGCCGCTGGCCAAAACCTCTCCGGTCACCGTGAATTCTTTTTGTTCCGCCCCAACCAGACTTTTATCCAGCGAAATTTTAATGTCGCCAAGCTTGATCGCGCCTTCCCCATCAAGCAGAACATATTGTGTATTGTCGCCCACCAAATCGCTTTTTTGTTTCACCGCTGCCTGCAGCTGTTCTACGGCTCCCTTCACGATTTCATCCTTGATCCGGTTTTCCGCAGCGGTCAGGTCTTCCGCCGATACATAGTCCACATAATCGGTCACCCCGCCGCTCATCGCCGCAGCACTCTCCGCGTAAATTTTGGAACGGCTCACCTCCCGCAGTCCCGGCAGAAAAAATTTGCTTGGCTCTATATTGCCCCTCTCGCCGACTATTTGTCCGTTGACATCGGTCTGATCGGCTAGCACCGACACCTCAAGTTTTCCAGGTCCGTTCACAGTCGCCGCCGGCACATCAATCGGACTCAAAATTCGAAAAATAATTCCATCCGCAGTCTGAAATCTGGTTTGTTCAACTAAAGGCCAAACTCCGTCTGTCGTGTTGTATATCGTGATTTTCCCGCTCGCGTTTGAGCCTCTTTCGGAAAATTTCTTACCCGTGGAATAATGCGTGATCGTTTTTGTCGCCGTCACATCAATCGGATAACTGGCGATCATGTGTGTCGGACGGGTCTCCAGCTCCGCCGTATTTCTCTGATAATCCGCCAAAGTGATATTCACGGAAGTTTCAAGCACGCCGGCCGCCGGCAACAGAGTCACGGTCGCTCCCGGCAGAGCGATGTAAATAATCGCCAGCAAAATAAATACACTCGATATAACCAAGCCAAAAAGCGCGTGGCGGTTTGGCGCCACGATCACAAATTTCGGTTTCTTCTTTTGCGCCGCCTTTTCGTTATTTTTGACTGTGGAAATTTTTACAATCCGATGACCGCGGGCCTTTTTTAAAAGTTCACTGATCGAAAGTTTTTTTTCTTTTAATCTGGTGGGCGCTTCTTCATCAATCGCGTTTACCGCCGCCTTGATCGGCGTGATGATGCTCTCCTCATCCTCTTCCTTGGCCAAAATCTTTGAAACACCCTCGTGTTCGCTCTTGTCGTAAATTTCTATGCCGGCCCTTTTCGCGAGATACAAGCCATTTTTATCGTTCGTAATGAAATAAATTTTCTTCTCTTCGTCTGCCGCCTTGCGCTTCAAAATTTTCAAATTTACAACGCTTTGAAAAATAATCGCCCGTTTCGGGATCACGATATAGACATCTTTCGACTTCACATCCTGCAGTTTTTTGCAGGCCGCTGAAACTTCATCGTCGATCTCCAGATATATGACTTTTTTTTCCATCAGATTTGCATTAGGCGGACAACTTTTTTCAGCAATTTCGAAGGCTCGGATTCCTCTTTGATGAAAGTGAGCGCGAGCGAAGCGAGCGCGGCCACAGTAGCGTCGCGTTGATCACCCAGAAGTTTCTTTTCATCAACCAGATTTTCAATCAGTTTTGGCAGAAAAAATGTAATCTGCGGTTTGCGCGAAAAGGGGAGTGACTTCACGAAATCACGCGTTTCCAATGCCTCTTTTATTTCCGGTAAATGTGATCCGCCGCCGGACAAAAAGATCTTACTCGGCAACACTTCGATATCCTTGAATTCTTCCAGAGTCAGCATCACGCCCGACAGCCAGATATCGCTATCGGTCTGCATCGCTTCTCGCACGATCCGGTGCGACTGCCTCTCCAGCTGATTTTCGCTGTAATTTATTTTTACTTCTTCCGCTTCATTGAAAGAAACATTCAGCGTTTGGGAAAGTCTCTTTGTAAACATCCGCCCGCCCAGAGTAAACATTTTAGTTCCTTCCACTGCGCCGTCCCGCACGATGGCGATATTCGTAGTTCCGGCTCCCACATCGATAAAAATCGCGTTCAATTTGGAATCATCCCCACCGATCAAACTCGACGCCAGAGCATACGGTTCCGCCGCGATCGCCAGCAGTTCGCGGTCAATCTCCGCTGAAATCGTCTGCAGCGCCCCAAAATGCACCATCGGCGCAAAGGCGTTAAATATGCTCAAAGTAACCTCTTTCCCCTGAAAACCGATCGGATTTGAAACCCGATAACCATCAATTCTCGTGTCAACAATCGCCGCGTTCACCAGCTTCACATCGATTTCATTGTATCCGGTTTCTTGAGCCAGCTGTCCGCGCACTTCGTCAAAAGCCCGCCACTGCACCTTGTGCACGATATTTTTCAATTCCGCCAAATCAATCTTACTCGATCCGTCTCTCCTCACGTAAGTCGTAGTTGAAGTCGAACCTTTCACCAGTTCTCCTGAAATTCCCAAAATCATCTTACTGGTTGTCACGCCGGCCATCCTCTCGGCCTCTTTGATCGCCGTGTGCGCGTTGGCGATCACTGCCGCGATATCGGTCACCACCCCG
>JBAZZM010000083.1:0-3801 GCA_041658805.1 Candidatus Altimarinota bacterium
AGTGGGAGAAATTTCACCCTTCGGGTGAAATTTCACATATCAATCAAATTCAAAACGCCATCGACCTGATCAAGAAAAATCCCGATTCCCGCCGCATCATCGTCAACGCATGGAATGTCGCCGACTTGGATCGCATGGCTCTCCCGCCTTGCCATCTGCTTTTCCAATTTTACGTCGCAAACAAAAGATTGGACTGCCAGCTTTACCAGCGCAGCGGCGATATCGCGCTCGGCGTCCCTTTCAATATCGCCAGTTACGCCGCTCTCATGATCATGCTCGCGCAGGAAACCGGCCTCACTCCCGGCATTTTTACTCACACCATCGGCGACGCGCACATCTACCTCAACCATGTCGAAGGTCTTCGGGAGCAGCTCACCCGCAAACCCCTCCCTCTTCCGCAGCTAAAGGTTGCCAAAAAATCCATCTGGGATCTCCAATTCGAAGATTTCGAACTTATCAATTACGAGCATCATCCTTTCATCAAATTTCCGATCGCGGTATAATTGCGTCGTGAAAAAGCCTGTCTACATCATCGTCGCCGTAGATTCCAAAAACGGCATCGGCAAGCGCGGAGAACTTCCTTGGCGCATCAAAGGCGAGATCCGGTATTTCAAGGAACGCACCCTCAAAGTCAAAGATCCCAAAAATCAAAACGCCGTCATCATGGGCCGCAACACCTGGGAATCTCTTCCCGAAAAATTCCGCCCACTCCCAAACAGAAAAAACTTTGTCCTCACTTCCAATCCCACTTTCGCCGCCGCAGGCGCAAAAGCTTGCGTTTCCCTTGAACAAGCCATCTCTCTCGCCAACACTGATCCACAAGTCGAAAAAATCTTTATCATCGGTGGTGGAAAAGTTTTCGAACAAGCCATCTCCATCGTCGACGGCATCTATTTCACCGCGGTCAAAGGCGACTTCAATTGCGACATCTTCTTCCCCGAAATTCCCGAGTATTTCGAAGAGGTAAAATCCCTCGGCCACGGCAAAGAGGGAAATATCGAATACGACTTTCTGCTCTATTTGAATAAGGAAAACGACTAGGCCGCGTCTCTCATCACTTCTGCCACATGTTCTTCCGGCTTCACTTTTTTGTAATGCTTCACCACCACGCCTTTTTCATCAATCAAAAACGAATCCCTCTGAATCCCCATGTATTTCTTGCCATACATCGATTTCTCGACCCAGACTCCATACGCATTGATCGCTTTTTTCTCAACATCCGCCAGCAAGGGAAAATTCAACTTTTCCTTCTCCGCAAACTTCCCATGCGACTTCGTATCATCCGCGCTCACTCCCAAAACTACTACGCCAATTTTTTTCAAACTTCCCAGATTGTCCCGAAACGAGCACGCCTCCACCGTGCATCCCGAAGTCATGTCCTTCGGATAAAAATAGAGCAAAACCTTTTTACCTTTATAATCAGCCAAACTATGCCACTTGCCATCCTGATCCTGAAGCCGAAAATCCGGAGCCTGCTTGTTTTCTAAATTCGACATTTTTTGCATTCTTTTACGAGCCGGCTATTGAGAATTATCAATGCCGTGACCATCAGCATTATACTCAAAATTTTAAAAAAAAGATTGTAGTTTGTAAAAAACGCCAGACTGACCCCGATTCCAAAAAAATAAAAAATCGGCAAGGTACAAATGGTGCAAAACACGGTAAAAACGCCGATCACCGCCGCCGTTCCGGACATCGCGCTGATATCCAGATTGCCTTTCCTCATTTTATAAAGAGCAAAAATATTCACAGCTAAAATCCCGACCAGCAAACTCATCACCTCCGCAAAAAGGATATTTCCAAAAGTCAGATTTGCGCCCGGCACGCAGGCCTCGTTTCTGATCCCAGGCAGACTGGCTATAAAGTAGTAGTTGAAGCCGAAAAAAATCACAGCGATCACAAACGCGCTGATCACATACTTAGGACTTTTTAAATTTTGAATCACTCTTATCCCCATGCTCCAATTGTAATTGATCTTGACTTTTTTCATAGAACCTATACCATAGGTTATGGTTATTAACTAATTTCACATGAATCCTGAATCACAAAATCAGGCTCTCGCTCATCTCAAGAAAGCTTCCGGCATGCTCGCCAAAGTTATTTCTATGGTCGAGTCCGGATGTTACTGTATGGACGTTATTCAGCAGAGCAAAGCCGTCCAAGGTTTGCTTGGTTCGGCCAACAAAGCTATTTTGGAAAATCATCTCAATACTTGTTTTAAAGATGGTATGGGAAGCAAAAGTCCAAAAAAACAGAAAGAACTTATCAATGAAATCCTTAAAATCACATTATGAAAAATACTTACAGAGTTACTGGTATGTCCTGCGCGTCCTGCGCCGCCCGCATCGAGAAAAATCTGAATAAAGTCCCAAGCGTCAAAAGCGCTGTGGTCAATTTCGCCGCAGCCAAGGTCACCGTCGATTCCGACTCTCCGGATTTCGATTCTCTCAAAAAAGCGGTAAACTCCACAGGTGCCTACGATCTCCTGCCAAATGAAGAAATGCCAGCTCATCACGAACACCAAAATCACGAAGACCATCAAGGCCACGTCCACACCGCTCCATCAAATCTCCGCACAAAACTGATCATCTCCGCGCTTCTTTCTTTTGTGCCACTAGCCCTGGTTCTATTACCAAGTCTCGTATCTCAACCATATAACTTTATAGTTCAGTTCATTTTCGCGACGCCAGTAGTCTTATGGGGCGGCTCGCAATTCTTCAAAAGCACATGGTCAAATTTGAAACACTTCGCCGCTGACATGAACACTTTAATTGCTGTCGGCATTTTCAGCGCCTGGATTTTTTCAACATTTGCCACTTTCAATCCTTCCTTTTTTGAAAACGCCGGCCTTAAACCTGAAGTTTATTTTGAGACCGCAGCGATTATCACGACGCTCATCCTTCTCGGGCGTTTTCTTGAAGAAAGAGCCAAAGGTCGCGCTTCCGAGGCCATCAAAAAACTCCTCGGACTTCAGGCCAAACAGGCTCTCATTTTTCGCGATGGTCGGGAAGTTAAAATCGATATTTCAGAGGTGAAAATAGGGGACATCGTCATCGTCAAACCGGGTGAAAAAATTCCAGTGGACGGGACTATCACCGAGGGCCATTCCAGCATCGACGAATCCATGCTCACCGGCGAAAGCATGCCTGTCGGCAAAAAAGTTGGTGATCCGGTTTTCGGAGCCACTATGAACAAAATGGGCTCTTTTCGTTTCAAGGCCACTAAAGTCGGTCACGACACTTTTCTCGCACAGATCGTCAAAATGGTTGAGGAGGCGCAGGGTTCCAAAGCCCCGATTCAAAAACTGGCTGATTATATCTCGTCGATTTTCGTTCCCGTGGTCATTCTGATTGCCATTGTTACTTTTGCGATTTGGCTGAAATTTGGCCCAGATCCCGCTTTCAACTTTGCTCTGATCAATTTTATCACTGTTCTGATTATCGCTTGTCCTTGCGCTCTAGGACTTGCCACTCCAACAGCCATCATGGTCGGCACCGGTCTTGGCGCCACTCACGGCATTCTCATAAAAAATGCCGAATCACTCGAAATCCTTCATAAAGCCGATACTATAGTTTTCGATAAAACCGGCACTCTCACAGAGGGCAAACCTGTTGTCACCGACATCATCCATACTTCTGCGACTACCAGAAAAGAACTTCTCCATCTCGCTTACACCCTGGAAAACAAATCCGAACATCCGCTCGCCGAAGCGGTTGTAATCGAGGCAAAAAAACAAAATCTTCAACCTTTCGACATCACCGATTTTCAGGCCGTGGAAGGCAAAGGCATCGAAGCCAAATT
>JBAZZM010000084.1:0-3792 GCA_041658805.1 Candidatus Altimarinota bacterium
CGGGACGGAGGTGGAGAGTTACTACAAAGCCGCGGTGATGCTGGCGAGCATGGGGTTTGACGGAATCGATATAAACATGGGATGTCCTGCAAATAAAGTGGCGGCGCGTGGGAGCGGGGCTGGGCTGATTCGAAATCCGGAGTTGGCGAAAAGGCTGATTCTGATTACCAAAAAAGCGATGAAAGACTGGAGCGAAGGGATCACCCTGAAGGAGGCTGGGGTGCATCAAGACATAATCGTAGCTTCTAAAAAGATGAGTCCGAAAAACGTGAAGAGGAAGCTTTTGCCGGTGTCGGTGAAGACGCGGATAGGCTATGACAAAGTCGTCGCGGAGGAGTGGGTGAAGCATCTGCTGGAATGTGAGCCGGCGAATATCAGCATGCATGGGAGAACCCTGAAACAAATGTATACGGGACGTGCGGACTGGGATGAGCTGGCAAAGGCTGCGAAGCTTTGCAAAAAAACGAAGACGAGTTTTATGGGAAATGGTGACGTGAGTTCGATGGAAGACGCGAAAGAAAAAATAAAGAAATATAAGCTGGATGGAGTGCTGGTGGGAAGGGCGACGATGGGCAATCCATGGTTTTTTAACGGCAAAGAGCCGAGCGTGAAAGACAGGCTCAAAGCTGTCTTGGAACATACAAAATATTTCGTAGAATTTGAGCCGAATGGGCATTTTGTGGCTATTCGCAAACATCTGGCGTGGTATTGCAAAGGCTTTGAAGGGGCAAAAGAGTTGCGGGTGGAGCTGATGAAAGTTGAGAATTTGAAAGACGTGGAGAAAATCGTGAAAAATGCTAAGATAACTTCATGAAAAAGTCTTCTTCTCCTTCCAAATTGGTGATAGTAGGCGCGGGCCGTGTGGGGACGAGTTTGGCATATGCCACGATGATTCGAAATATAGTTTCGGAAATCGTGCTGATCGATATCGACAAGAAAAAAGTGAAAGGCGAATGCATGGACCTGAATCACGGCGTGGCTTTCGTGGAAACCGTGAGAGTGAGCGCGGGAGATTATGCCGATTGCAGAAACGCTGACTATATAGTGATAACCGCAGGAGCAAGCCAACAAAAAGGCGAAACGAGACTGGCGTTGATGAAGAAAAACGTAAAGATGTTGAAGAATATTTTGCCGAAAATATTGAAATATAACAGGACGGCGAAATTTATTTTAGTGAGCAATCCGGTGGATATTCTGACATATGTGGCGCTGAAAATTTCGGGATTGCCAAGAAATCAGGTGTTTGGTTCCGGCACGACGCTGGACACTTCGAGGTTTAGATACTTGCTTGGAGAAGAATTTGGCGTGAGTCCGGACAGCATAGACGCGTTTATCATCGGCGAGCACGGAGATAGTGAGGTAGCGGTTTTCAGTCAGGCGCAGCTAGGTGGAACGCCTCTGGAAAAAGTAAAAGGATACAGTGAAAAAAAAATGATGGAGATTTATAAGCATACAAAAAATGCGGCGTATGAGGTGATCAAATACAAGGGGTCGACGCATTATGCGATCGGGCTGGTGACGACGGATATTCTGCAGGCGATGGAGCTAAACCAGCACAAAGTGTTTCCGCTTTCTGTGATGCTGAAAGGCGAATTCGGGTTGAAAGATGTGGTTTTGAGTTTGCCGTGCGTGGTGGGGGCCGGAGGAGTGGAGAGAGTGATGGAGATGAGTTTGAGCGGGAAGGAGACGGTCGGCTTTAAAGCTTCGGCGAAAAAGATGATGGAAATAATTAAAGGTGGAAAGTTTCTAAAGTAAGGTATTTGGCACCTTCTTTGAAGAGGAGCGACTCCATGAGGACAAAAGAGTCTAGTTTGGCGGTCCAGGAGATGGCTTCGTGAATGTCGGTTTCGCTTTTACTGGCGATAGTGATGTGAAGACGGAAAGGGCGGGCTTCCGGTTGTTTGTTGAGAGTTTCTTCGAGAATTGTTTTTAATGTTAAAATTTCCGGAGGGGTTTGGCCTTCGGCCCAGATCATTTGCAGTTTGTTTTGAGAGTTGATGTCGGTGAGAGTGATATTGATTTGTTTTGGTTGATTGGAGAGAGTTTTCAGCTTGGCGATGATAGCGTTGATGTCGTCTGTCCGCCACGGAGGAATGACCGTTATGTGGAGATTTTTTTCTTTGATAAATTGCGCAGGCAGGTCCTTGTGAGCCTTTTGCCAGTCGAGGATCTTTTCGGTGAGTTCTTTGGGAAGTGGAAGTGCTATAAATATTCTTTTCATTCGGCTATATTCTAGCTATGACCAGAAAAAAACTGAAGCGTTTCGCGGAAATCAAGAAATTTAAAAACGTTTTTCAAAAGAAGGGAAAATATTTCAAAAACAAAAATCCGGTTGTTTTGGAACTTGGCTGTGGGGCGGGACATTACACCTTGGCGTTGGCGGAAAAATTTCCAAAGAAAAATTTTATCGGTGTGGATCGAAAAGGTGATCGAATCTGGCAGGCGGCGAGAAAAGCGCTGGCGGAAAAAAGAAAAAATACGGCGTTCATAAATGGCTATATAGAGCGGTTGGGCGAGTATTTTAAAAAAGATGAGGTAAGCGAGATTTGGATTACTTTTCCGGATCCGTATCCAAAACCGAGTAGGGCGGGACATCGGCTGACGGCGCCAAAATTTCTGGAGATTTATAAAAAACTGTTTGGAGAAAAAGGCGGAACGATTCATTTAAAAACAGACGCTTTAAAATTGTTTGAATATTCTTTGGAGATGTTAAAAAAAAATGGATTCAAAGTTGTAGAGGAAATCCGGGATTTACATTCAAAAAAGAAGATTGGCGAACTGCTGAAAATCAGGACTCTTTATGAGGAGAAGTTTATCAAGGAGGGAAGGAAAATTTATTATCTGCGCGCTCAATTCAAAACCCAGAGCAAATAGTTTAAATAAGTGGCAAAGCCGACCCAGATGAGGTATGGCCAGAGCAAGACGGATGCGAGCTTTGATGAATGCCAGACGCTGACGACGAGAGTCAGGACGCTGCCCCAGAGAAAGAATATTTCGATTAGAGCCGCGAGAATATTGTGTTGTCCGAAAAAGAGAAAGCTCCAGAGAACATTTAAAATCGCGTTGAAGATGAAAAAAGCAATGATCCAATTAAAGTAAGGCTTGTGTTTTTTCTTATTCCAAAAGATGAGAGCAGAAATCGTGGCTAGGAGAAAAATCGTGTTCCAAGCTAATGGGAAGACCCATTTTGGAGGAGTGAGGAGCGGGAGGAAAAGATCGTTGTACCAAACCATGCCGTGACCGCTGAAATATCCGCCGAGGAGGGCAACATCTATGACGATCAATGGGATGATGATGTAGTTTGTTTTGAGTTTCATGGAGCGAATTTTATCGGAACCTCGTATGGAACAAGAGTTTCCGGGTTTCCTGAAGGATTGTCCTGTTCAAAATAGAGTATGCCGCTTGGGGAAGTACCAGAATTAAAAGTTAGAGTGGCTATAAAAGGAACGAAATCCTCCGTCATCCAGTTGCTTTGAGCTTCGGCACGTGCAACAGCAATCTCTTTCCCTTCTTGATTTATCAAACGAATCGGAAAAGTACCCTCAAAAAACAAGATACCTTTTGCTTCTCCGGTTATTTTAAAAGGGGAAGAAATTGTTTGGTTTGGGGTAACATTTAAGTCGCTGAAAAGTTGATAATTGTCTGCCGGAGTTGGGGTGCAAGCTGAAAGAAGAAGAAGAAGAGAAAAAATGGAGGCAAAGAGCTTTTTCATAGAATGAGGTTTAAGTGGCAAAATTATAGCACATTTGCTTGCGCAAATGTGTGGTGGTCGCAAATACTGAACGAAGCTCG
>JBAZZM010000085.1:0-3772 GCA_041658805.1 Candidatus Altimarinota bacterium
ATTTTGCGAAAGAGATCCGTGGAGGTAAAAAAATTCGACGCGAAGTTGAAGAAATTCGCGAAAGATTTGCGGGCGAAAATGGTGGAGGCGGACGGACTGGGACTGGCCGCGCCGCAGGTTTCGGAAAATATCCGAGTGGTGGTGGTGACACTAAACTATGGCAAGCCGAACGCGGTGGCTGTAACGATGGTGAATCCGGTGATCATGTGGCATAGTGAGGAGACGGTGATGCGGGAAGAGGGTTGTTTGAGCCTGCCCGGGCAGTATGGAAAAGTGGCGAGATGGAAGAAACTGCATGTGGAGTTTCGGGGTGTGGAAGGGGAGAGGCAGGTTTTGAAATTGGCAGAGCTGGACGCGCGTGTGATGCAGCATGAAGTTGACCACATCGATGGGGTGCTGTTTATAGACAGGATGGGGAAAGGGGAGGGGACGGAGGATTTGTTGATGTAGGCTAGGCTGCTAGGGCGGGAGTGACCTCTTTTCGAATTTCACAGTGATAAAGCTTGTTGAATTTTGATTTGAATTCATCAATTGAAAGGATATACCTTTGGCTCCCGGTATTGTGTGGATTGATAATCTCGACTGTCCCATTGCTTTTGTTGACCCTGCCGATGCTATAGTTGTGGGACCGGTGTAATTTTATTGTTTTTCCACTTATGTCTCTAGCAAGATACTCGGATGGTATTTTCCCGGTAGCTCGAAATACTTTGATTTGCTCTGCTCCCAGCCATCTCTTCAGTTCTGGCTCTTTCATGACTTGAAACATTTTAGAGAAATCTTCGGGATGTGGCGTACTGGCCGTGAACATGAAATTTGGATCGTCTCCATGTTGAACAAGGAAAGTTCTAATGTCGACATCTTTTACCAATTTCATTCCAACAGCAGCTTTTTCTCCCAGAAAATGCTCAAATGTTTCCATTGATCTGGCGCCACCCTCCATAGCAAGATCCTGCCCCATCTTTATTGTTTCGCCAGGTCTATTGCGTCTAATGTCCTGCATAAATCTGGCATATGCTCTTTCCAAAACCAAGTCGCCGTAGGCTCCTTCGTGAATTGACTTATCTGCTTTTATCATTTTGTTGATGTCATCAACGGTGACGGTATAGAATTTTTCTTCCAATGGTCCACCAGGATATTCTCTATTATAAAATCTGACTCTCCATTGATTTGGACCAGTTTCCTTGATTATTTGACTTAATTCTTCTGCAAATTTTGGATTCTTCTTTAATGAATTGAGCGTCGATAAAAAATAACAGTCGCCATTTTTTCCTTGCCTGATGACATTATTAAGACCTTCCGGCCAAAGTCTTTCTACTGTTTTTGATCCGGAATTTGCAACTTCTTTTTCAACAATCGGGATGGGTCTCTTTTTAGTAAGATTCATTTTCTGAACCAACTCTTCTCGCGAAATTGCCAATGGGATTTTTTTGCCCTTTGGTCCTTCCATTAAGCATACCCATTCTCCGGTATCTTTTTGCCCGACTATGGATATGCGCTGCCTTTTTCCGGCGGTGTCGACAATCGTGAATTGCCTGCCAGATCTAATTTTCTTACCCTCTGCAATTGTGAGTTTTTCATTTACCTTAAATAGTTGGACTGTTTCGTTTTCCCATCCTGGGGCGGCCTTTATTCTTGCCATCATCTTTAAATACTTACCATCTATCGGGTGATAGTTTAGAATTTTTGCGGCGGCAAATTCGTCTATGGCTCCAAGCTTTGTAACACGATTTATTTTGCTAACATCTCCGACCAAAGTCGCAAGTCCCTCGGCATTTGCAACCTCGCTGACGGCCCCCTCGATTACTTGGCCGCTGGCGTTTCTAACTTCAACGATGAAGCGTTTCCCATGCTGCGTGCGAGCTATGTCCGCGACGGTTATGGTTCGACCATCCTTTAGGCTGATAACATCGCCCTTTTTCGCGCTTTTGAGCATGCGTGCGTGCTGTTTTTCGAGTTCTTTGGCAACTTTTGCTTCTTTTTGAAGAACTCTTTTGGAAATACTGGCAATATCGTCAGCCGAGTTAAAAATTTCTTCTGCAGAAAGTAATGCATTTTTGCCTCCATCAATCTCTTGCAGTTGTCCTTGGGCGTTTCTGACTTCTACAATAAATTTCTTGCCCTGAGGTGTTTTGGCAACATCGGTAATTGTGATAGCCCTTCCATCTTTCGTATGGATCACGTCGCCCTTATTAACTTTTCCGAGTTTTCTTGCCAAGTGTCTCTGCTTGGTAATTTCCCAATCCTTGGCTAATTTTTCTCCGGTTTTTGTGGCCATTCGGCCTCCTTTTGTTGCCGTAACCGCATCCTTCGTTTTGCTGGCTGCAGAAATAATTTTTTGAGCGCGTTCAGTGTTTCGGACGGCTTGCGAGACTTCCGAGGCACGAGCGCCGAGAGCTGCAAATGTTTTTGTTTTTGAGAATGCCATCGCGGCTTGTCCACCGGCTACAGGACCAAGGATTTCACCAACGATCTTACCTGCTCCCTCGGCCATTTCTTCCGGTGAGGCTGTCATCATAAAGTCTCTTAATTTTTCATTCACAAGAGCTATTTTTCCACTAATTTCTTTCCCTGCATCCTTCATTGTTTTGTTTGTCACTGCAATTTCCATGCTATATTTGACTCCTTCATTTAGAGCGCCTACCAGGGCTATGTAGGTCCGCGGATCAACCATCGTCTTCAACCCTATGAAGGCCCCTTTAGCGACACCTTTGGCGTAGTCGTCAGCGAGACGAATCCCTTCGCCAGTCGTAGCGTATGTTTCTTTGAAGCCCTCCCAGAGAGTCGGACCTTCGAGTTTTCTGCCGTTCTTTAGATCGGCGTGCATTTTTTTCAGTGCGGCAACCCTTTGTAAAATTTCTTTATCACCATTTGCACTGGCCTCAAGTTTTCTAATCTGCGCGTCTATAACCGAGAGACGATAGTTGCTTTCGTTTTGTTTTTGATTTTTTTCCGCGTTATCAAAATGTTCCCAGAGACCTCCTTTCTTTACGGTTTGCTGGTCTTCTCCGACGTTGTGACTTTCGGCCTGCATCATTCTGACGATAGAGTTGTATTGAGATTTTGCGACGAGGTGCGGATCGGCTTTTGGCGTAGGTTTTGGTTTTGGAGCTGATTTTGATACCGGTTTTGGGACGACTGCCGGAGCTACTATAGATTCTGTTTTTTCATCTTCTACGAGTTTACCTTCTTTCTTCTGAGCATTAGCGATTAATGCAGGCGATGCGTCACTGGCGACTGCCGGATCAGATTTGGCCACCTGTGTTTGATCAGATTCTTCCGGCTCAATCCTCCATACGCCATCTTTTTGAACAAGTCTACCGCTACCCTTATTGTCCAAGGGATCTTCGCCATTCTTTATTGTTTCGCGGATGCGCCAAATGCGCCGAGCTTCATTTGTAAGCTTGGTGCGATAAGTTGCCAGTTCTAAATTTTCCCCGGTCAAGCTGTGTGCTTTTAATTTTTCGTTTTCGTCCAAACCGTTTTGATTTTTAGCATTAGTCTTTATTTGTGCATAAAGATCATCATTCTTTTTTTGTATTGCCGCTTCCTGTTTTTCAAGGTCTTTAAGTACTTTTTCTTTATCAAACTTCGAATACTCTCTATCCGTTAACTCTAGCCCCTCTCTTTGCGCGGATTTGGTAATATCGTTTGTTTTTGCTTTTTCGGCATCTACATTTGTTTCGAACTGTTCTTGTCCCATAAATTTAATTGATTTGAGAAAATAATTGGTGGATCTTTGCCTCATCTTCCTCGTGACTTTTCTTTTCCTGTC
>JBAZZM010000086.1:0-3734 GCA_041658805.1 Candidatus Altimarinota bacterium
AGTCCGTGAGTTTCTAAAAACCAAAATCACCGAAAAAGAAGGTGAAAAAGAACCGATCACCGACACATTAATTCGCTTATTTAAACTGTAAATATGAACAACCCAGAGGGCTTAAGCAAAAAACCAGCCCAAACAGCACAAGTCGACACCTACAAACCAACCCCCGGTCTTTCTCCCGAAGAGCAGGAAAAGGAGAAGAAGGACACTATGGCCGAATTCAAGGACCGTCGCGAATCCTACCAAGCGGAAATTGAAAGACGGATCGAGAGCATGGGCGTAAAGTCCTATTCCCAAACCACAAAGGCCACCGTCGAACTGGCCGCCACTAAAATGGCTGCGGTTTACGACAAGCTCGATATGAGCGAGGAGGAAAAAGACGACATGGCCGCCCAAATCATGAAGGATTTTATCGATCGCATCGCCGGTGAAGACAGCGAGATCGATCACGCCGAACTACTCAAAGTACACATGTATGGCAAACAGCTTGGCGACATGCTCGCCTCTGACGATCCCAAAATGAAGCCTCTTCAGGACGCCGTTGTTTGGGCTTTGGGCAAATCTCCGGACGGAAGAGATTTGGAATCCAAAAGAGCCGAAGTAACCGAAACTCTCAAAGAAGCTCTCGCCACCGCCGGTCCCCGCCGCGATGTTGCCGCCATGACCTTGGCTTTGATGAGCCCTGCCGATCAAACCGATATTCTCAAGAAAGTCAATAATCCTGCCATCGCCCAGAAACTTGTTTCCCAAGGCTACACCACTC
The DNA here is from genome assembly GCA_041658805.1 of Candidatus Altimarinota bacterium. Classification (GTDB taxonomy): domain Bacteria; phylum Patescibacteriota; class Gracilibacteria; order UBA1369; family LOWO2-01-FULL-3; genus JBAZZM01. The sequence goes on from JBAZZM010000086.1 coordinate 761, forward strand.
CCATGGTTCTCAAAGATGCCGGCTACGATTTCGGTCCTGAAGTCCAGGAAGCCTACACAAAACACCAAAAAGCCATCGAAGGCGCGGTCCGCGGCATGAAAACCATTTCCATCGGTGCTGAAAATTATGCCAATCAAAAAATCACTCTCAAAAACGGCCTACGCGGGCTAGGCTATGCCATGGGCGCAACCGGCGTTCTCTTAAACGTGATGGCCAGTTGGAAACATCCAAGTTCACTCCTCACCAACGAACACTTTTGGTTGGCCAATGCAGAAATAGGCGCGGCCTACTACTCCGGTTCCGATCGCAAACTTTCAAATGATCTCAAACCCAAAGGCGATCGCGATCTTGAAAAGGCTGACAAAAACGAACGCATCATTTTGGATGAATTAAATCGCAGTGCCACCGGCTGGGCAGAGTTTTTTGAATTTCAGGACGGCGAAGCCTTGAGCGCTTTATGGGAATTTATGGGCACCATCCGCGACGACAAAGAAAAATTGCCTGCCTCAAAACTCACGATCGCCAACTTTCAAGAATTTCTAAAAACAAAACCCGAATACGCCGACGTCTTGGCCGCATTTAAAGATCTATCAAAGGAAAGCGGCACTATGACCGGTCGCAGTTTTGTCCAGCTCGCCTGCGCTTTCGACACTCTCACCATCGGCGGCACGGCCCTCGATGCCAAGCTCCGCTACGCCCAGATTCTCAAGGAAGCCAAAGAACGCAAAGCTTAAACCAAAAAAATGTTTAAACCCTTTCTCAAAAAATTACTCAAAACTCTCCTCATCGCCGCCCCTCTGGCTATCCTGCTCGCGGTTGTCGTCACCAAATTCGGCGGCGCGCATTTGCTGGCGCACGCGTTGGAAAATGACATAAAAGTCCCTATTTCAGGTGAAACCAGCAAGCTTGTAGAAGCCGTTGCCGACATCGAACGCATGCTTAACTATCTGCTTTGGCCGATCTTGGCCTTCATTGGCGCTCTGCTTCAAAACGACATATTTTTCGGCGGTGGAATGGGGGTTCGTTTGCAGGAAATTTGGATCAATATCCGCAATGTCGTAAATATTTTTTTCGTTATCATCCTTGTCGGTATCGCCCTTTACAATGTTTTGGGAATCGGTGAAGACAGCGGCTCCTATGCCATCAAAACTATTTTGCCAAAAATTATCATTGGCATCATCGTGATCAATTTTTCCTTTCTTGGAGCCAAGGTTCTACTCGACAGCATAAACGTTATCACAACTTCAATTTTTGCTTTGCCGACGCAGATTTCGGGTAGTGTTGAAAAAGGTATTACTTCGACCGACCCGGGCTTTAAAGAATTTGAAGAGTCGATTTGCGACGAAAAAAATGGACTATATTATTTTAAGTTCATCCCTGGTGCCCCAGAAAATCTAAACTGCGACGAAAATGGTCTGACGGAGCCGGGACAACTTTTCTTTTCCAAATACGGTCAAAATAACGCCGCCATGCTCTTAGCCATCAAGGGCGGCCAAATTCAATACTACAACAAAATTCCATCAGATGTCACCGACACCAACACTCTCGCTATCAGCGTTTTCTTCTCCATGCTCATGTACCTCGTTTATGCTATCTCATTCATTGCCTTATTGGTGGTATTACTCGGTCGTGTCGTCATTTTATGGCTCGGCATCGCTCTCTCACCGGTTATTTTGTTAGCCATGGCCGTGCCGGATTTCAAAGGGAAAATTGGCGGTCTAAGCGAACTCACTGATCAGTTTGTAAAAAACGCCATTGCCCCGATTTTGATTGCGCTTTCTTTGACTGTCGGCTGGATTATGCTCGGTGCTTTTGAAGGCGTCGGCAATCTCCCAGGCATCCAATCCACAACCCGCATTCCAGTTCAGCCATTAAGTAATTTCCAGGACTTGATTTCCGCCATCGCCATTGTCGCCATCGTTTGGATGGGCGTATTTAGCGCCGCCAGTAACACAGTAGCGAAAGGCGTTACCGACAAAATCAAAGGCGCCGCGCAGGGAGCCGGCACATTCCTGGCTACCGCACCATTCAAGTATTGGCCGATCTTGCCAACAAAACTGGCCCAGCAGTTACACATGGGTGACGGAACGGCGGGAGGTGCTCTGCACGCACTTTCTACAAAGGCAGAAGAATTGCAGAGATCTGTTGGACAAACCCCAGCGGGGAAAGATCATTCTGACAAATGGGGTTCAACACCGCCAAACCAACTTGGTGGAGACTCAGTGACGCCAGCAGGACTTATGAAGGCAAAGAAGGAACAACCTAACAAATTGGACGAACTGATTAAACAAGTCAATGATCCAAATTCAAAACTCAACCGTGGTCTAAAGATGAATAATGATGACACAATATTCAGAGCGAAAGTGAATGAGCTTAAAAATATGAGTAGTCAAGATTTCGAGAAAAAAGGTAAACAATTATCAGAGGAGATATCTAATTTGGCCTACAAAGCTGACCAAGCCATCACAAGAGCCGATAAATCAGGAAATAAGGCCGAAGAAAAAGCAGAAACTGGCAGCGACAAAAAAGAGCCAGACAAAACCACTGGAGCCACAACCGAGGCTGCATCGGAAATTTTCAAGGATCAGCAGAAGCGAAAGGCATACACCGATATGCTCAACAAAGCCGCACGTGAAGGAAGCAAAGATGTAGTCAAAGCTGTCGAGAACATGGAAAAGGCAATGAGGAATGATAAAAAGATTGCAAAAGAAGGGGACAAATTAGATCTTAAACCTGAAGACTTTAAAAAGGCGCTAAAAGAAGATCTTGGTAACGCTGATTACGAGGAATTTATTGCTAGCGCTAAAAAAGACCCACAGTACAAAGAGCTTGATGAAGATGGTGTCATTGATACCATGGTTCGTAGAATAAACACAGGTGATGAAAGCAAGAAGCCAACTGAATCCACCTCCGCACCAGCAAATCCATCAGACCCAACTACCACAAAGCCCTAAATCACCCATAAATGACCCCT
>JBAZZM010000087.1:0-3622 GCA_041658805.1 Candidatus Altimarinota bacterium
ATTTGCCTTTACCGCATACAGCGGCACAAAACTCGAAAAGTATTTCCGAAACGCTCCAGCAAAATTCCGGCAATTTTCTCTGATCTTTTTCTCTTTATAAAGAAAGAACGGCGTCTCAAATTTTTTTGCAGCCTTTAAAACAGCTTCCCGCGGATAATAAATCACGTCTTTATTCATGCTTTTACATATACCTTATCCTTGATAAAAGGGCTAGCTATGGTGTATAATGCGAAGATTACTAATTCAAAACAATGTCCGACAAATTAACCGTGTTGGCTTTGAAATTAAGCAAAAAACTATTGGATAGTGCTACGGAGAATTTAGCGAAACAAAAAATGCTTTTAAGGAAGGTTAAGGAACTAAAACAAAAAATTCACGATTTTGAAGAAATAAAAGGTTTGAATCTGAATTAATACCACAGTCTTATGGCGGAAAACATAGGAGAAAAATCAGGCTTGTCTCAAGAGCAACAAATGTCTAGAGGAAAATTTGAAACCCTAAAAAATGGGATAAGGAATTCTTTAATGATGGGGAATAGGCTTTATAAGGAAGGCAATCTTACGAGAGAAAGCCTTGGGGAAGCTTTGAAAGGAGTGGAGAAGATTTTTATCAATTTGAAAAAACAATATCCAAACGATCCTGAGCTTAGGGAGATTGAAGCTTATTATGTCGATCTAAGCGGCGATTTTGAAAAAGGCGACAAGGTTGAGTTGGATAGCAGCTACGATAAGATAGTTTCTGATATGCGAATGGAACTGGAAAATAGCAAAATAAAAAAAGAAAATCCGGAAAATTCAGGATTGAAAGATGTCGTTGATAAATTAAAAACCGCAGGCATTAAGCCTACGTATGTACTTACAAGTGGTGACAAAAAGGCCAAAACTATAGTTTATTTCATGGGGATTCATCCACATCCAAAAGCAACGCCTGAGGATCAAGCGGCTATCGCAAAATCACAAAAACATATATTTGATGCTATTGAAGGCGGAGTTTCTGGAGAAATAACGCATACCTTTTTTGGCGAAGGAGTGCCGTCGGGGAAAGAGATAGACGTACGAAACATTCAGTTTGATCAGCTTCCGGAGAATCATCCGGCAAAAGCAATGGGTCAGATGGCGGAGTACCAAGCAAGCAAAAAAATGGGAAGCAAGCTACATGTTGTTGGAATGGAGAACTTAGATATGTTTAATGATGTTCAAAGCGGTGGGCGAGTTTCGGATTATAGAATTTCAATAAACAATGTTGTAATAGCCGACAACGTAGTTGATAATCTCAATCAGAGTGGTGAACAAATTGCGTTCATGTCGCTTGGCGCCTCCCATGAATTAAAAGAAACAACGCCTTTACCTATATCGCAAGTACTTGCTTACAAAGGTGTAAACGTAGTTGTTGTAGACGCCGCAACTCCATATTACAAATTATAATTCCCGAGCATCTCATCCAGTATCACTCTCGATCCGGCCATCGGCTCACACATCGGCAAGCGATAAACCGCTTCGCACAGCCCCATTTTGTGCGCGCTGTATTTCACCGGAATCGGATTCGTCTCGATAAAAAGTTTCTTAAACATATCCGCCAGATATTCATTTATTTTTCCGGCTTCTTCAAAATTTCCTTTCAAACCATATTCCACCATCTCCGAAACTTTGCCGGGCACCACATTGCTCGCCACGGAAATCACGCCATCCCCGCCCATGCGCATCAGCTCCAGCGTCAGCCCGTCATCTCCAGACAATACTGTAAATGAATCAGGCCTCGCGCCGATCACTTCTTTCATCTGATTCAAATCCCCACTCGCCTCTTTCACGCCCGCGATCATCGGATTTTTCGCCAGTTCCATCAAGGTTTCCGTCGTCATATTTATTCCAGTCCGGCCCTTTATGTTGTAAACAATCACCGGCAACCCAACCTCCGCAACCGCCACGTAATGCCGTTTCAGCCCTTCCGGCATCGGCTTATTGTAGTATGGACAGACCACCAGACACGCGTCCGCTCCCGCGGCTTTTGCGGCTATCGTATTCATCACAGTTTTTTCAGTCGAATTTGAACCGGTCCCCGCCATCACCATGATTTTACCTTTGGATTCTTCCACGCAAATTTCAAAAACCTTCTTCATCTCGTCCTCATGAAGCGTCGGCGACTCTCCAGTCGTTCCAACCGGAACGACTCCCGTCACGCCGCCCTCAATCTGCTTTTTCACCAAATTTCTTAGCGCATCCTCATCCAAGCTCCCGTCTTTTTTGAATGGCGTGATCAGTGCCGTCCATGTTCCTGCGTATTTTCGATTTGTCATATTTAGAATTTTAAAAAATCTTTCATTTCAAAATACCCTTTTTTATCTTTCAACCACTCCGCCGCTTTCACGGCTCCCAGCGCGTATCCGTCTCTATTTCTGGCCACGTGTGAGATCGTGATTGTGTCCGCCGGCGCGTCAAAACCAACCGTGTGATTGAAGTTCGCCACGCCTCCACGCACCGACGCAAAATGAATCTCATTCGGCTCGCGTTTTCTGTCTAGTCTTTCTTCCACCACCGCCGTTTTCCTCTCGATATTTTTCAGTAAAATCTTCTCCAGCGTTTTTGCTGTTCCAGAAGGCGAATCAGCCTTATTGGAATGATGAATCTCGTATCCCCAGACATCATATTCATCAAAATCATTCATCAGTTTTGCCGCGTCTTCGATAATTTTAAAATACAAATTCACTCCAATCGAAAAATTACTCGACCAGAGAAATCCAATTTTGGATTTCTCCACCATTTTTTTCACCTCATCCAGTTTTTCATACCAGCCGGTCGTTCCGACTATTAAGTTTTTCCCCGCCTCTGCGCATATCCCGATATGCTTCAAAACGCTTTCCCCAAGCGAAAAATCCACGACCATGTCCACTACATCCAAAACTTTTGCATCCACATGCTTATGTGTTGCCTCTTTTACGTTGTGATCCACAACAACCGGAAATTCATGGCCTCTTTCTTCGCCGATTCTTTTCACCGCCTGCCCCATTTTTCCATATCCGATTAAAGCAATTTTCATAAAATTTTAGATAAATAATTTTGCGATCTCCACCGCATTCAGCGCCGCGCCTCGTAGCAGCTGGTCCCCACACACAAAGAATTCTAAACCATGTTCGCCAAAAACCAAATTCTGACGGATTCTGCCAACTTCCACGTCAAATTTTCCACTCACGTTTAACGGCATCGGATAGAGGTTTTTCGACGGATCGTCCACAACTTTTAGTCCGCTCATCTTACTCAAAACTTCTCTCGCCTTTTCCGCGTTCACCGGTTTTTCCGTCTCGATCACGATGCTCTCGCTATGCGCTCTCAAAGTAGGAATTCTCACCGCCGTACACGAAATTTTTATCTCCTTATCGCCAAAAATTTTCCACGTCTCCCACGCCACTTTCATCTCTTCTTTCGTGTATCCGTTCTCCTGAAATTTATCGATATGCGGAATCAGGTTAAAAGGAATCGGGTGCGCAAATTTCACGGCTTTCGCCTGTCTACCTTCCAAAACTTCCCGAGTCTGATCCAGTAATTCCTGCATTGCCTGCGCTCCTGCGCCACTCGTCGCCTGATACGTACTCACGATTATTTTTTTAAGTCCAAACTCCTTATATAGT
>JBAZZM010000088.1:0-3588 GCA_041658805.1 Candidatus Altimarinota bacterium
TGCCCTTTTGGCCTCTTTTTTCTTAATGGTCATGATAAAAGCTGAGAGATCAAATCCAAATGAAGAAAATTATTCTGACGCTAATCCAAGCAAGTTTTTATTCGCGAATATAAGCGCTATATTGTTAATTTTTATTCTTATGCTTGGATTATTTTCGGAGAGGGGAGAAATGATTTATCAGTACGCTTTTAGCGGCCTTGGAGTCAGACTAGAAAGCTTGGGCTTTATTTATATCGTGGCAAAGATTTTTTCCATAATAGGCTCAAGGCTGTCAGGTTTTATTGAAGTCAAAATCAGAACTCATATGGCCTTAATTCTTTCGGGGATTTTGCAGATAATTGCATTCGCTATTTTAATAGCAGATTCACCTATTCCGGCAATCATATCACTTTGTATTTTTTTCTTTTCGGAAAATATTTTTAGAAATCTACGCAGCTCTTTTATATTAAAAAATTCCCCTCATATAAAGAGGGCCACCAATTTATCCCTGGTTAGTTTCGGCTCTTCGGCCATTCTTATTTTCTCAAAATTATTAATAGGATGGTCACTAGATATAAGATTTATTTACGCCATCATGTTCATCATGTCGCTGAAAATAATTGCTCTAATTCTCTTGTTAAACAAAAAAACGACGCTCGGGCATGCCTAAGCGTGATAAAGACTTCCAAGAAAGCTCCTAGTTGTGCCTTAAAAAGTTCGCGCCGGATTCGTCTTTGGCGCGGGGGGTGGTGTCGACTTTGGATTGGAAGGGTTTGCCGTAGTCGTCGCCGTAGTTGCTGTCGGTAGCCAAAAAGTCGCGGTCATAAGTGCGGGCGACCCAGCCGTAAAAGATGGTTACAACGCTTTGGACAAAAGCGATAGAGAACCAGACTACCGGTAAAGCGGCGAATAAAATCAATGTGCCGTTGCCGAGGATTGCATACATTCCAAAGAGGACGGCGGCGGAAACGAGGATGGAAAAAGTCGTGCCGTAAAGGCCGACCAATGCGTATTTGTAGTCGGAAATAATTTCCAAAATGAGAGCGCTGACCTGCGCGGAAATGATAATATGGAGAGCGACTGCGTAGCTGACGGCGCTGACATCAACCGCGGCTGTGAGGAAATAAACCGGCACGGAAAGCAGAAAAATAACCACGCTCAAAATGAAAATCTGATAAAGAGCGGAAGAGATTTTGACATATTTGTCGCGCTCGGTGAGAGAGATCAAAAACGCGCTCAAAAGGTTGCCGATGGTGGAAGACAAAAAGATCATGATCATGATGAAGAACAGGAAAATCGGGCTGACGTAGCCGTTTGTTTCGCCTTGGGTAATCGGAGTGAGGATGGAAGAAGCGAGCACAAAAACGATCAGCAGAATGATGGAACCGGCTGTTCCACCCAGACCGGCGGCCAGCAATTTAAAAAGGAAAGTGGCCAGAGAAATATGACGGGGGCCGAGTTCAGCTTTGATTTCTTGTTCTTTAGGTGTCATTGGAATGAGGAAAAATATTATTTCTTATTTATTTTACCATAAGAGAGCAGGATCAACAATACGCCGACGGTGATATAAGCATCGGCCAGATTGAAGGCCGGCCAACGCCAAATTTCGATAAAGTCGATGACATATCCGCCGAGGAGGCGATCCGTGAAATTGCCGAGAGCACCGGCGATGAGAAAAGTGACGGCAAAACGGGCGGCAGGATGTTTCAAATTTAGCTCGAGGTCTGCGAGATAAATGATGGTGATCAGAAGAATAATATTTACAGCGATGATCAACCAATAAGGCAATGGAAGGCTGAAGGCGATGCCAAAGTTTTGCTGATATTGAAGCTGAAAAAAAGAGCCGAAAAGTTGATACGGAGTCTGTAAAAATTGAAAGGCGATTTGTTTGGAAACGAGGTCGGCGGTGATGAGCAGCAGGGCCGCGATAGAGACGGCGGTAAATTGTTTTTGAAAAGTCGGAATTCGAAAAGTCATGAGATGATTGTAAAACATTTCGTGGATTTAGGCAAAATTTTTCCCGGGAAAATCCTACGATCTTTTGGCTTGTGGAAGCAATTTAGTATTTTTGCCATCATTTGGCTTATGGAAGCGCAAATTAAGATAATTGCAGTTTTGATGTAAAACCAGTAATCTTAGCATATGCGAACCGTTCCTAAATTTGATACAGTTTTGGCTTTGACAGTGCTATTTCTGCTGATTTTCGGATTGATCATGATCACCAGTATCGGGGTGCCGAAATCGATTTCATTGTCCGCGCCTGGCGTGCTTTATCCGAATTGCAGTGATGCAAACGTAGACTGTTATTTGCTTTTCAAAAAACATCTTGTGAGGCTGGGGGTGGGGCTATTGGCCTTTATGATTGCATTCAAATTTCCGGTGAAATTCTGGAAAAAAGTGGCCACGCCGTTTTTTGGGCTGATGGTAATAATGCTTGTCGTCGTGCTGGTTGTCGGCAGCAGTTACGGAACTTTCGCGACGAACTGGCTGGTGCTTTTCAATACTTCTCTGCAACCTTCGGAATTCGCAAAGCTGGCGCTGATTTTGTATCTGGCTTACTGGTTCAGCAAAAAGGGTGAGATGATCGAGGATTTTCGCTACGGGTTTTTGTCGTTTTGCGCGATCACGGGGTTGGTGGCGATTCCGATCGTGCTTCAAAATGATCTTGGCGGAACGCTGGTGATTTGGATTATAGCCTTGGTGATGCTGTTTGTGGCGGGCGCTTTGCCGAAGCATTTGATTCTGGCAATCACGGCGTCATTTTTGGCGGGACTGATCGTGATCGTAGCGGTGCCGCATGTGCGGGAGCGATTTGAAAGTTTTATGCGTGTGGATGAAGAATGTATCGAGGACCTTTGCTGGCAGTCGCAACAGGCAAATATCGCGGTTGGGACAGGCGGCTTTTTTGGAAAAGGGCTGACGCAGGGCGTGCAAAAATCCTACTGGCTGCCGCAGGCTTCTGATGATTTTATTTTCGCGGCTTCGGCGGAGGAGCTGGGATTCATCCGGATTATTTTTATAATTTTGGCGTATTTTGTAATCGCGGTGCGCGGCTTTATGATCGCGAACAAAGCCAACAGTCATTTTGAAATGTATACGGCGGTGGGGATAACGACATGGATTTGCATGCAGGCTTTTGTAAATATCGCCGTGAATACGGCTCTTTTTCCTGTGACAGGGATCACTTTGCCTTTTGTCAGTTATGGCGGATCGTCGCTTGTGGCGTCGTTACTTGGGATTGGCATTCTTTTAAATATCTCTCAACATATCGGATACTATGCGAATAATTCTCACCGGGGGCGGGACGGGCGGTCACGTCATTCCCAACTTAGCCGTTATCGACGAGCTTAGAAAGCGCGGCGGAAACGAAATCATGTATATCGGTTCGAAAGACGGACCGGAAAAAAAGATGCTTGAGAAAGCGAGTGTTTTTTTTAGAGCGATTCCATGCGGAAAATTGCGAAGATATTTTGATTGGAAAAATTTCAGAGACGCGGTGCGAGTGATTCAAGGAATCGGCGAGGCAAAAAAGATTCTAAAAGAATTCAAACCGGACAAAGTGTTTTGCAAGGGCGGATATGTGAGTCTGCCGGTGGCGATAGCGGCCCA
>JBAZZM010000089.1:0-3544 GCA_041658805.1 Candidatus Altimarinota bacterium
CATGCATAGCGGCCGCGTCGCCACCGGTCAGTTCATCATCAAACAACCCGACAGCGCCATCATCGCCGTCTTCACAAAAAAGATGGAATTGGTAATGGTCAGACAATACCGCCACACTCTCGACAAAATAGAATTTGAACTTCCCGCCGGTTACGCCGAAAAAAATGATGCCACCATCCTCCATTCCGCCAAACGCGAATTCCTCGAAGAAACCGGCTACAAAGCCAAAACCATGAAACGCCTCGCCGCTTACTCCACTTCCCCCGGCGTCCTAAAACACACCATGCATTTCTTCATCGGCTTCGACGCCGAACGCGTCAGCAAACAAAATCTGGATAAGGACGAAGAAATCCAAGTCCTCCTCATTCCTTGGAAAAAAGCCCTCAAAATGGTCGACCAAACGCTTATCCACGGCTTGCCGAGTGTCACGGGGATATTGCTGGCAAAGGAATATATGGAAAAAACTAAAAAATAACTCATGTCCCGCATTCTCGCCATCATCGCCCCTTCCGGCTTTCAGGAAATCGAATACGCCGCGCCCAAGCAAGTCCTCGAATCCCACGGCCACACGGTTGTAACCGCCAGCACAACTAAAAATCCCGTCGGCCACCTCGGCCACAGCGTCACCACCAACCTACTCTTGAGCGAAGTCCACGCCTCCGACTACGACGCCGTCATGTTTATCGGCGGCCCCGGTGCGCATTTCTATTTCGACCACGCTCCGGCCCTCTCTCTCGCCAAAGAATTTTTCAATTCCGGCAAACTCACATGCGCCATCTGCGCCGGCCCTTCCATCCTCGCGAACGCCGGCCTGCTGAATGGCGTCACCTCCACCTCATTCCCCTCTCATGAGCAAAACCTCAGCGCCCACGGCGCCAAATTTACAGGCAATCCCGTCGAACAGGACGGCCTGATCATCACAGCAAACGGCCCTGCCGCGGCCGCGGCCTTCGGCGAAAAAATACACCAAGCCCTTTCATGAAAAAAACCCATTCCAAAGAACACATCGGCGAACTTTTCGTCATCAGTCAGGTCGCCCTCTACGGACTTTTCCCGGTGATCATAAACTACGTCACCCAAAAAATGCCGCCGGTTCTCTACGCCGCCTTGGTCACCCTCACGGCCGCCGTTGTCTTATTTCTCTACCTGCTTTTCACGAAAAAACTGCGCCTTATTTTCAATCGCAAAGCTTTCAAATACATCCTCGGCACCACGATTTTTGTCGGCATCATCCCCAGCATTTTAATTTTCACCGGCACCAGACTAAGCTCCGCCACAAATACCGCCATCCTCCTCGAATCCGAAGTCTTTTTCACTTTTTTGATTTGCGGAATTTTCTTCGGCGAAAAAATCACGCGTCATCGTCTCATCGGAGCTTTGATAATTTTAATCGGCGCCATCGCCATCCTCTATCAAGGTTCTCTTTCCATCAACATCGGTGATCTGATGATCATTGCAGCCACCGCCTTTTTTCCCGTCGGCAACCGCCTCGCCCAAAAAGCCCTCGAACTCTGCCCTGTCTCGGTCGTTTTATTTCTCCGCTCACTGATCGGCGGCCTCGCCCTGCTCTTCGTCAGTTTCATTTTTGAAAAAAGCCTCGCCAGCTCCATCCCGAGTTTCAAGGAAAATCTGATTTATATTTTGATCAACGGCATTTTTATCTTCACCATCGCCAAAATTCTCTGGTATGAAGGCATCCGCCGCATCGATATTTCAAAGGCCATCTCCATCGGCATCGCTTTCCCCGCCGTTTCCATGATTTTTGCGATGATTTTTCTCAAAGAGATGCCAAATATTTACCAATTAACCGGCCTGATTTTTGTCCTCACCGGCGTCTGGATCGTGACCAGAAAACGCCTGCCCCAAGCCGAAATCGCCCCATTGCTAGACTAACGAGCGCACGGCGCGAGTGCAAAGCAAAGATGAAGAATCTGGCTCTGCCAGTTCTGAATCGAGCGAGCTCTATAAATTAAAGAAACACTGTCGCCACAGTGTCAACAGATTTCCCAAATTTCCACTTTCATCTCCGAAACTCATTTGCTATCATCTTAAGCACCCACTACATATTGTGTTTTCGGCGCTCCCAGACCACAATATCTAGATTTAACCCCCAATTATGTCCCCAATCAAAAAAATCCAAAAACGCAGCGGTGAAGTAGCCAGTTTCGATCAGGGAAAGATTACCGAGGCGATTTGGAAGGCGGTTCAGTCCGTCGGGGGCCACGATCGCGAGACAGCGGAACGCATTTCAAATCAGGTGGCGGCGGTGCTCGAGGTTTTTTTCAAGGATGAAAGCAATATTCCAAATGTCGAACAGATTCAGGACTTGGTCGAAAAAATTCTGATAGAAGGCGGACACGCCAAAACCGCCAAAGCTTTTATTTTATACCGCGAGCGCCACAAAAATATCCGCAGTGAGCAGGATAAAATTTTGAATGGCCGACAGACCAATCTGCCTTTTTCCATCAACGCTCTGCGCGTTATCGCCGGCCGTTATCTCCAGCGCGATGAAAACGGCGAGATCTGCGAATCTCCGGAAGAAATGTATGAACGCGTCGCCAGCGCTCTCGCTTCTGTCGAAAAAAATTACAATAAATCCGAAGCTGAAGTTAAAAAAATTGAAAATGATTTCTCGGAAGTTTTAACCAATTTTGAATTCGTCCCAGGCGGTCGCACTCTCACCAACGCCGGTGGAAAAACCCGTCTCGTCGCAAACTGCATCGTTCTTCATTTTCAAGACAGCATGGACGGAATTTTCTCCACCCTGCACGACGCGGCACTTCTTCAGCAGGCCGGCTCCGGTCTCGGTTTTGGCTGGCACCTCCTTCGTCCCGCCGGCACCCGCACTACAAAAACTCAAGGTCAGGCCTCCGGCCCGGTCTCTTTCCTTCGTGCCTATAACGAATCTTTCGGTGTCATCAAACAGCAGGGTCGCCACGGCGCAAACATGGGCGTGATGCGCGTCGACCATCCGGATATTTTGGAATTTGTCGAAGCCAAATGGGAAGAAGGTTCCCTCGTCAATTTCAACATTTCCGTCGGACTCACCGATGAATTTATGACCGCGGTCAAAAACCGTTCTCCGGAACCATGGCTCTGTGAATGGAAAGGCCAAAAGATGAAACCACGCCGCATCATCCGAAACAGTCGTGGCGCTTTCGTCCAAGCAGTCGACGAATCCATCACCGCCTCCGAACTCATGGACAAGATCATCAACGCCGCTTGGAGAAATGGTGAACCGGGCGTGCTTTTCCCGGACGCCGCAAACAGGTCAAATCCAGTCCCGGCACTTGGTCGCCTCGAAGCCACAAACCCATGTGGCGAACAGTGGCTCCATGACGGCGATGTCTGCAACCTCGGCTCCATCAATCTCGCCAAATTTGTCACAACAGACGGGACCGGCCAGATCGACGAAAAACGCCTCATCCGCACAGTGGAAATCTGCGTCCGCATGCTCGACAACGTCATAGATCTTTCCGATTTCCCGGTTGAAAAAGTAAACAAAACTTTCCGCAATAACCGCCGCATCGGCCTCGGCATCATG
>JBAZZM010000090.1:0-3473 GCA_041658805.1 Candidatus Altimarinota bacterium
AACCTGTCTTATGTGAACTTTTTACCACAGGCAAAGTAAGTGCCAATAAATTGGCTCGGATCACTTCCATCGCCACTGTCGAAAATCAGGAATTTCTGGCCAACCAAGTTCGGCTACTTCCCAAGAGTGCGGTAGAAACTTTAGTTCGCGATCTGCGCCACGAGCACGAAATTGAAAATCAAAACGGCTTATTTGAGCCACAAAACGAAGTAAAAAGTCTGCCCGGGCAAAGTTCCTTAAAACTTTCCCAAGCGGTCATTTCCAAACTTTCCGAACTTCAAAATAAAGGCCTCGACATCAACGGACTGATTTTAAAGTTTTTGAAAGAAAGAGAAGAGAAGATTGAAAATGAAAAGACAAAAATCTCCGAAGAAATTGAATCCAAAAATCGCCAACAACAAAAAAAATCCCGCTACATTTTAGCCAAAACCAAAAAACTCCTCCACGCTGAACACGGCACCAAATGCGCCATCTCCCATTGCCAAAAACCCGCCAAAGTCATCCATCACAGCACCCCTTTCGCCATTTCTCAAAGCCATAACCCGCATTATCTCGCCCCTCTTTGCCGGGAGCACCACACGATCGCCCATTCCATCAATATCAATTTTCACAAAATCAGATCTTCCTGATTCGTCGCCTAAATCAAGCCCACGCTTGTCCTCGTCCCACACGCCGATTATACTGCCCCCGTGAAAAACATTCTCCTTTATACTGACACGCCACAAGCCGGCGGAGCCGAACTGCAGATGTTTCTGCTCGCCAAATTTTTGAATAAAGAAGAATTCACGCCCATTCTTGCCTGCAGTCATACTCCTGCGCTCGACAAATTGTGTGAAAATTTTCAGAAGGAAAACATCCGCGTCATCCGTCTGCCCGTGATGAATAAACATCACCCGCGTCATTATTTCGAATTAAAAAAAATTATTAAGAATGAAAAAATCGATCTGATCCACATCCATGTTTGGAATCCTGCCAGCGGCCGCTACGGATTTCTGGCCGCGGACAGCGCAAATATACCAATCGTCACGACAGAACACGACCCGTTTCAGCTCAACTTCCTCAAAGACACTTTCAAAAAATTCACTCTAAATAAAGTTTCCAAAATCATAACGGTCTCCGAAGAAAATGCCAAAGTTTTAAAAAAACTTTATCCTAAACACAGCAAAAAAATTGCCGTAATTCACAACGGTCTGGACCTCATTTGGTGGCAATCCCAACTGCTACGATTTACTTCCGAAGACAGAAAAGAAGTGAAAGAAAAAACTTTTCGCGCCAAAGAAGACACTCTGATCATCACCACCATCGCCGAACTCCACGAACGCAAAGGTTTGAAATATTTGGTCGAAGCCATGCCGGCTCTCATCGCTGAATTCCCAAACATCAAGCTAATCGTGATCGGTGAAGGCAATGAGCGGCCGAATCTGGAACAGCTCGTCAAAAAACACCACCTTGAGAATCACATCATCCTTCTCGGCCGCCAAAAAGAAATCCCCAAACTCCTCAAGAGTTCCGACATCTTTGTCTTGCCATCACTCCGCGAAGCCTTCGGCTTGGTCATCACCGAAGCCATGCTCATCCCCCTGCCGGTCGTCGCCACAAAAGTCGGCGGCATCCCCGAAATCGTCATCGACAAAAAAACCGGCTTTTTAGTTCCTCCAGCCGACACTATTGCCCTCTCTAAAGCCTTAAAAACACTCATCGGCGACCCCAAAAAACGCACCAGCTTCGCAAGCAACAGTTTCACACGCGTCATAAAAAACTTCGACGCCAAAAGAATGGCGGAAGAATACGGAAAAATCTACGATTCTATAATTTACTCTTGACGGTGAGCGCATACTCACCTATAATGCAGGCATGAAACTGCAAACGATTTATGTCTGCTCCAAGTGCGCTTATGAAAGCCAAAAGTGGCTGGGCAAATGCCCTTCCTGCAACGCTTGGAACAGTTTTGCCGAAGACGTGATCAATGTCGGCAAGGCCTCCAAATCTTCTCTTTCTTCCACTCCCCGCAAAGTCGAATCCGTAAAGCTAAACACTCTCTCCCAAAGCAAACAGCGCATCGCTTCCAATATAAAAGAGTTCGACCGCGTTCTCGGTGGCGGCTTTATTTCGGGCAGCCTCACACTTCTTTCCGGCGAACCGGGTATCGGCAAGTCCACACTAACTCTTCAGATCGCTGGCAATCTGGCCAAAAATGAAAGAGTCCTCATCGCTTCAGGCGAGGAATCTCTCGAGCAAATCTCTCTACGCTGTCAACGCCTCAAGATCGATTCCGAAAATCTCACCGCCATCAACGAATTTAATCTCGAAACAATTTTGGACACTATCACCAAAGAAAAAGCCAAATTCGCCATCATCGACTCTATTCAGGTCATTTCTTCGAGCGACTTGCCCGCCGCTTCAGGCTCCGTCAGTCAGGTTCGCTATTGCACGGAAAAGATTATGGAATTAGCCAAAAGCCGCAACATCACTGTCATTTTGATCGGCCATGTCACAAAAGACGGCAATCTCGCCGGCCCGCGCGTCCTCGAGCATTTGGTCGACACAGTTTTACAGATCGAGGGCGACCGCTTCCAACAATTTCGCTTACTGCGCGCATCCAAAAATCGCTTCGGCTCCTGTCTCGAAGTCGGCGTCTTTGAGATGGACGAATCCGGACTCAAAGAAGTCGAAAACCCCTCCAAACAATTTCT
Source organism: Candidatus Altimarinota bacterium (assembly GCA_041658805.1). GTDB lineage: Bacteria > Patescibacteriota > Gracilibacteria > UBA1369 > LOWO2-01-FULL-3 > JBAZZM01. The sequence goes on from JBAZZM010000090.1 coordinate 2,694, forward strand.
TGAAGGTCGCAAAGAGCACGCCATCGGCAGTGTGATCACCGCCGCCATCGAAGGCACCCGTCCCTTTTTGGTCGAGGTCCAAGCCCTCACATCCACCAGCGTTTTTGGCTATCCCAAACGCACTGCAAACGGTTTTGATTTAAACCGCCTCCAAATTCTGATCGCCGTTCTAGAAAAATACGGCAAACTCAATCTCCAAAATCAGGATGTCTTTGTAAATATTGTCGGCGGCATCCGTCTCTCCGAACCGGCGGCTGACCTCGCAGTTTTAATGGCAATCGCCTCTTCTTATTTGAAAAAACCTCTGCCGCACGACGCCGTCGTCTTCGGCGAAGTCGGGTTATCGGGCGAACTCCGCAAAGTCATCCACGCCGAGAAACGGCTCAAGGAAGCTGAGAAACTTGGGCTAAAGCAAGCAATATCTTCCTCCAATCTAAAAGAGATCAGCCAAGTACTACAAAAAATTTAAGCGCATTTTCAGTTGACAGTTTTTCTATTTCCTCTAAGTCGACCCCCCTCACTTCCGCAATTTTTTTCGCCACTTCCACCACATACGCCGGCTCGTTCCTTTTTCCTCTATAAGCCTGCGGCGCCAGATACGGACAATCCGTCTCCACCATAAATTTGTCTAACGGAACTACACCCAAAACCTCGCGCAATTTTTCGGCCTTCGGATAAGTCACAATCCCCGTGAACGAAGTCAAATATCCCGCAGCCCAAAGGCTTTGCGCAAAACTCACATCACCCTCAAAACAATGAAAAACCGCATGTACTTTTTCA
>JBAZZM010000091.1:0-3460 GCA_041658805.1 Candidatus Altimarinota bacterium
CTATTTTGGATTATTATTGGTATAAGGATATTTTTACAGCCGTGATCAATCAGGCCAATACTGCGCAGGTGACGAACGGCGATTTGCTAAACGCGCAAAATTTGATTACGGAAAAATTGCCGAAAGACGGTTTGATAAATGAAAAGAAAAAGTCTGAAGCCGTGGAGCCTCCGCCTGATGATGGCGAAAATTAATTTTCCAAAAAAAGTTTGCTGTATCCGTTGAGGAATTCTTTGATATTCATTTCCTTTTTGCCTTCGAGGCAGACTTTTTGAGGGAGGAGAGAGCCTTTTGCAGTGCCGATCTTGAGGGCTTTTGAGACGAGAGAAAAATGACCGGTGGGGAGTGATTCGGTATCAGTTTTGGCTTCCAAGATTTGTAATTTTTTACCGCTGATTTCGGTGTAGGCGATAGGCCACGGATTATAGGCGCGGACCAGATTGCAAATTTCCTCTGCGGATTTGTTCCAGTCGATTTTTGCGTCAGACTTTTTTATTTTGCGGCAAAAGGTAGCTTTGGAATGATTTTGTGGGATTGCCCTGAGTTTACTGCTGGCAACGTCTTCGAGGAGTAATGGCATGATTTCAGCGCTAAGAGAACCGATTTTGTGTCGGAGGCTGTCTTGATTGTCAGATCCCTCGATTTTGATGCGGCGTATCAGGTAAATATCGCCGTGGTCGAGTTTTTCATCCATTTTGATGATAGTGATGCCGGTTTCTTTGTCGCCGTGGAGGAGAGCTTCCTGAATAGGGGATGCGCCACGATATTTGGGAAGGAGTGAGGCGTGAACATTTATAGCGCCCAGTTTGGGCATTTGGAGGAGTTTTGCTGACAGGATAACGCCGTAGGCCATGACCACAAAGAAATCAGCTTCGAGACTTGATAATTCTGTTTCCAGTTCGGCTGAATTTTCGCTTTGAATTACCTTCAATCCGAGAGTTTCAGCCAAAACTTTGACCGGCTGAGGGGTGAGCTGATGTTTGCGGCCGACCGGCTTATCCTTTTGTGTGACGACGGCCAAAATTTCGATATTTGGCTTGGAATGGAGAGCTTTAAGTGTGGGCAGGACGAATTCCGGGGATCCAAAAAATACTATTTTCATGGTGTAGATTTTTGTGAATTTTAGCATATGTGGATGATTTTTGATATTAGTCCTTGCTAAAACTAATAAAAGGGTTATAATCCCGCACTTAATTACGTTATGAAGGAGCTTTTCAAAAAATTAGAGGACTTGGCGATGAAAGCCCGCAAAGTGCTGGTGATCGCTCATAGGCATCCTGATCCTGATACTCTGGGAGCCTGCATAGCCATGAAGATGTGGCTGGACGGGTTGGGAAAAGATGTGACCCTGGCTTGTGTCGACAAACCGGAGGAGCGGTTTAAGTTTTTGCTCGATATTGATAAATTCGTGCAGGAATTTGATCTGAAAAATTTCGATTTGATGATGGTGTTGGATGCCGGGGCGAGTTATATGACTAATTTTCAGTTAAAATATGAGAATTTATTCGGTTCCGGAATTCCGGTTGTAAATATCGACCATCACGCTTCCAATGATATGTATGGCACATTAAATATCGTTGATCCGGAGGCCGCTTCGACTACGGTTTTGATTTACCGGCTTTTTAAATTTTTAAATCTGGAGATTGATGCAAAACTGGCAACGGTGCTTTTGGCCGGACTTTATAGTGATACCGGCGGCTTTATGCATTCAAATACAAATCAGGAAGTTTATGAAATATCTGCTGATCTGATGAGTCGTGGGGCGAAGATCGCGCAGATAAATTCTTTTTTGTTTCAAAATAAAGATGCAGCGACTTTGAGGCTGTGGGGAAGGGTTTTGGAACATGCTCATTTGACGGCGGATAACGCGGTGGTTTCTGTTGTGAGGGAACGTGATTATGAGGCGGCGGACGCTGATCCGAGCAAATTATCAGGAGCTGTTGATTATCTGACGATGGTGCCGGGCGCGAGGTTTGCTTTGCTTTTGAATGAGGACAGGCGCGGAAATGTGAAGGGATCGTTTCGAACGCGAAAAGATGATGTTGATGTGGCAAAAATGGCTGCAAAATTTGGAGGAGGCGGACATCCAAAAGCCAGTGGCTTTACGATTTCCGGAAAATTGGAGGAAGAATCGTTCTACAGGATAGTTTCTTCGGATTTGTCAAAAAAATCTTTGGATTTGGAGTTTTAAGTTTGATGAAATTTTGCTAGATTTCTTGCATGGTGCGTAAGTTTTTCGCCGGTTTGCTTCTGGTTCTGTTTACGCTTTTGTCCTTGCCTTTTGCTCTTGGAGCCAGTGCTTTGAGTCTTTTTTTGAATCGGGATTTTTATACGGGAAATTTTAGTAATGAGTTGTATGATTTTGTTGGAGATACGTTAGTTGAAAAATCGGTAGAGATGAAACTACCGGTGAGTGGTGACGAGGCGGCGGAAGTTTTTAAGGCAGTTATTTCAGAAGAAGACATGCGGGATTTGGTCGGGGCGGTGTGGGATGAGTTGGCTGGGTTGAGAGTTGATGAGAGCGGAGCGACGATCGTGAAGTTGCCGGTGGATTTGATCGCGGCGAAAAGTGATAAATTTGCCGCAGCGATGGCGACGCAAATGGTGGAAAAAATTCCAAAGTGCGGAAGTGGTCAGAATCTACCCGAAAATTTTTCGTGTCTGCCGGAGAGTTTGGCCAAGGAGGATTTGGAACTATTGCTGAAAAGAGTTTTGGATCAGGAGATTTTCAGCAGTTTACCGGATCAATTTGTTTTGAATACAAATCTGCCGGAGGATTTTTCCGGCGGAATTTTGGAATATCTGAAGCGGGTTTTAAATGTCACATTATTGGCTTGTGCGCTTATTTTTTTACTAATTTTATTTTTGATTGGACTGATTATTTTCCGTCCGTGGTCGAGAATATTCAAGTGGATTTCAGCAACAATTTTTTTTGCCGCCTTCGTGAATTCCGTAGTTTTTACTTTGCTGTTTTTGGCGGCGCCTTTTATGATTCCGAAATTTGAATTTGCAGGTTTTGCAACCTTGATCGTGTTTTCGTTGGCTCAAAATTTATTGATTTGGTCGATTCCTGTGTTACTGTTGTTTTTGGCTTTATGGATTTATTTGATTTACCATGACTCTCGAAGAATTGCATGAGAAAATCAGGCAATGTAAGGATTTTGAACTGGCAAAAAGCTGTACAAAGGCTGTGCCTGGAGAAGGCGCGGCTGACGCTGGAGTGGTTTTTATCGGTGAGGCGCCCGGTCGTGATGAGGATTTACAAGGCCGGCCTTTTGTGGGAGCGGCTGGGAAGTTGTTGACCGAATTGATTGAAAGCATCGGATTGAAACGGGAAAATGTTTACATCACAAATGTGGTGAAATGGCGGCCACCGGACAATCGAGATCCGCTTCCGGAAGAAATCGAGGAGTGTTGGCCTTTTTTAGTAGAGCAGTTGAAGCTGATCAGGCCAAAATTG
>JBAZZM010000092.1:0-3460 GCA_041658805.1 Candidatus Altimarinota bacterium
ATTTCAGAGACGCGGTGCGAGTGATTCAAGGAATCGGCGAGGCAAAAAAGATTCTAAAAGAATTCAAACCGGACAAAGTGTTTTGCAAGGGCGGATATGTGAGTCTGCCGGTGGCGATAGCGGCCCACAGTTTGAAGATTCCGGTGATTTTGCATGAGTCGGATTTTACCCCTGGGATGGCAAATAAAATCGCGATGCGGTTTGCTAATAAAATCTGTTTGAGTTTTGAAGAGACGAAAAATTCATTGAAAGCAAAATATGCGGAGAAGGCTGTATTTACAGGAAATCCAGTGCGCAAATGGATACTGAAAGGCAATGCGGAAGCCGGTTTTAAATTCACAAAACTAAACGATTACAGACCGATAATTTTGGTGATGGGGGGAAGTCAGGGGGCCCAGCAAATCAATAAACTGGTGAGGGAAAGTCTGGACGAACTGCTAAAAAGATATCAGATCGTGCATGTGACGGGGCGCGGAAATCTGGATATCGGAATTCATAAAACCGGCTACGCGCAATATGAATATCTCGATGAGCAACTGCCTGATGTGTATGCCACTTCTGATATGGTTGTGACGCGGGGTGGGGCGAACAGTCTGTTTGAAATAGCGCTGATGCGTAAAAAGGCGCTGATCATACCGCTGGCGATGGCCACGCGCGGCGATCAGCTGGAAAACGCGAAATATTTTGTGCGGGAGATGGGATGGTCGATGCTGGCTGGAGATATCGAACGGAAAGATTTTATCGATGGTGTCGAGCTGGCTTTTAGGAATGAGGTGAACAAAAGTGCTAGAATAGAGAACGGAGTTGAGAATATCGTTAATCTACTTTTGAGGTGAAAATCGGTGTAAACGCGCGGCTACTTGCCAAGCCAAATACAGGGATCGGGCAGTGGACTTGGAATATTTTTGAGGAGTTGGGGAAAATTTCCAAGGATGAGTTTGTTTTGGTGGTGCCGGAAAAGGTGGACGCGAAATTTTCGGGGAATGTGAAGGTGGTGGTTTTGCCCGAGAGGAAGCGAGGAACGGCTGGGATGCGGAAGACCTGGTGGGAGCAGGTGCAGGTGCCGGAATTCTTTCAAAAAGAAAAAGTGGATGTGGCGATTTTCAGCTATCCATGCAATCCGTGGACCGGGGATTTTTATAAAAAAGGAATGAAAACGGTGGTGGCAGTGCATGACACTATACCGTGGACGATGCGGGAATACAGGCGCGGAGTGCTGTCAAAGATGTATCATGGGCAGACAAGGCGAGCGGTTGCGCGAGCCGATATGATAGTGACGGTTTCGGAAAATTCAAAAAAAGAGATCGTGGAAATCTGCAAAGTGCCGGCGGAAAAAGTGTTTGTGATTTATAACGACGCGGCGGAAGTTTATAAAAAGAAAAGTGACGATGAGGCGCTGAAAGAATTTGGGGTGGAAAAAAGAAAATATCTGATTTACTGCGGCGGGTATGACGCGCGGAAAAATGTGACAGATTTGCTGAAGCAGTATGCTGTTTTTGCGCGAAGACATAAGGATATCGCTTTGGTTCTGGCCGGCGGAGAATTCTTTAAAGAAATGATTGAAAGTTCTTGCGGACGTGTGATAAAGACCGGATTTTTGGAAGCTGAAAAACTGGCCGGATTGTATCAGAACGCGCTGGGATTTGTGCATCTTTCGAAAAAAGAGGGATTCAATATTCCTTTGATTGAAGCGGCAAACAGTGGTGTGCCGCTGGTGCTTTCGGATACGGCCGTGCATCGGGAAATAGCCAAAGACAAAGCAATTTTTGTGGACGAGGACGCTGTGGAAGCGATGGAAAAATTGCTGGATGAAAAAACTTGGAATGACTACGCGGAGCGCGCAAAAGTGCTTGCCGGACATTATTCATGGAAAGAGTCTGCCCAAAAATTTCAGAAAATGTTATCCTTGTTGAGTAATAAATAAAATGGAAATAAATCTGATTATCGTTGTTTTGGCGCTGGTGATTATCGCGATTTTTTGGGTTGCGGTGGGCGTGCGTCATTTGAAGTTTTTGCAAAGGGCGATCAAAAACGAGTGGGACCTGATCGAGGAGGATTTGCGCAAGCGGCAGGATTTTATTCCAAATCTGATCGAGACGGTGAGGATGTTTGCAAATGATCAGGAGGCGCTGATTCGAAATCTGATAGAGAAGAGAATTTTGGCCGCGAAAGAGGCAATTCCAAGCGTGAGAAAGATAGAATATGAAAATGATCTGACGGGAGATTTGAACAGTATTTTTGAATTGGGAAAAATGAATTCGAAACTGGCGACGGATACAAATTTTTTGGAATTGCGAAAGGAAATAGAGGACATGGAACAGACCGTGGAAACGAAAACCCGCAAGTACAATGAGATGGTTCGCTATTACAATGAGCATCGGAAATTTCTCTTGCTCAAGCCGATAGCGGCGATTTTTGGATTCGAGAGATTGGGGATTTTCGAGATGGAGGAATAATGACATAGAATGAGGACATGAAAATGTAAGGGGGCAAGGAAAAATTACCATCTGGCAATTTTTCTGCTGGACGGTGAGCGCGTGCTCACCTATACTGGTGAGTGTAAGCTTACCATTAATTTTTATCTATGAGTGAACAATTGACGGACAAGCAGGCGGCTGTGCTGAAGTTTATAGAGAAGCATCAGCTGGAATACGGCAAGTCCCCCACTTTGAGGGAGATGCGTGAACATTTCAAGGTGAGTTCGGATAACAGCGTTTTGAAACATGTGAAGGCGCTTGAGGAAAAGGGGTTTTTGGAAAAGGATGATACTCCGAGAGGAATCAAGTTATTGGGGAGCGTGCGGGCGAGGATGGATGCGGCGGCGGAAACGGTGTCGTTGCCGATTTTAGGTGCGATTCCTGCCGGCGGACCTGTTTTGACGGAAGAATACGTGGAAGGCTGGATGAGCGTGGACAAAGGTGTAGCCAAAAAAGCAGATGGATATTTTTTGTTGAGAGTGAGGGGCAACAGCATGATTGACGCCGGAATTTTTGAGGGCGATCTAGTTGTAGTTAACAATAAAAAAGAGGCAAGAGATGGAGATATTGTTGTGGCCTTGGTGGACAGTGAAAATACTTTAAAACGATTGATGAAAAAAGATGGCAAAACCTATTTAAAGGCGGAAAATTCCGCATATAAGGATATTCATCCGGCAAGTGAATTGATGACGCAGGGCGTGGTAACAACTTTAATAAGACAATACTAATTTTAAAAAAATATATGTTTTTGACTATCATGATCAACACGAAAAAGGTTGAGAGGGCAGCCATAAAGATGCGGAAAAATCGTTTTGATCCGACAAAGGGCTGGCGGGCAAAAGGGCTTAGGGTGCGCGGACAGAAGGGGTTTTTTGAGAGGGTGAAGTTGTGGCGGAAGTTGAAAAGACCGATGACCTACACTGTGGAAAAACAGGCGGCAATGTTTTAAAAGCTTACAATCTTTACGGAGAGGGCGCTTTGCG
>JBAZZM010000093.1:0-3450 GCA_041658805.1 Candidatus Altimarinota bacterium
CCAAGCCCTCTCCGACCACCTCGGCGTCAAACTCACTTTCATCCCCCACGCCGGCCACTTCAACACCGCTTCCGGCTACACGGAATTTCCGCTACTGCTCGAAAGAATCCGAAATTTGATTTGACAATTTTCGGCATCAGTAAGACAATGCCGCCTTAACCAAACAACATGTCCGAAGCACCAAAGGTTTTCCCTGTTTTCCTCGAAGAACACGATGAAAAGGAAGGAATCAAAAGATTAATCGACCAAATAACGTATTGTGACAAAGTGTCAAAACTAACAATCGCCAGAAGCAATGCCGCTATGGAAATTGATTCAGCGAAAAGCCTCGAAGCGATACTTGGAATCGTCGATTCCGTCCGGCAAACTATCGCAGCGATTTTCAAAGATGCAGACGCGCATGACCTACATCGGAGTGAGCAGATCGTAGAAAAATTCGGCCAAGCAGCAAAGTTATGGTGGGAACAGCACCGATCACAAGAACTTTCCACGCCAGCCGGATCATAGACTTCCGGTTTTTTCATCTTTCAACTATCATTGGACCATGAATATCACACAGGAACTCGCCGCCATCAAAGCCAGAAATGCCCGCGTCGAAGCCGACAAAGCTTGGGAACTTTCGTGGACCCGCGCAATCATTATCTCCATCCTCACTTACATTATCATCGTCGTCTCATTCGTCATCACAAATCTCCCGGACCCTTATTTCAACGCCCTGATCTCAACCGTCCTGTTCATTCTTTCCACATCCTCCTATCCATTCTTCAAAAGAATCTGGCTGAAACATCACAATAAGAAAAAGTCATGAAACAACCAACCTCCATCGAAAAAGTCCTCGTCCCGATAATTGCCTTAGCGATTATCGCGATCGCCTTTTTATATCCACAGAAAGACATTGTCCCCAGCGAGCCTGAAATCATCGAAGCCCCGGAAATCGGAACAACGGAAATCGAAACTCCCCAAACACCACCCGTTCAAGAAGAAGTTGATTCAAAATGCGACAAAGCTTTCAACCACGACCCCGCCAACACAACGGTAAACTACACCAACGCAGAAAAAGGAATTTCAATCGATCTCCCATACAACCCAAATTGGTATGAAAATCCGACCGACCCTCCATACTCCGGAGATTTACTCCCCGAAACCGAAATTATTCGTGTTGATTTTGGCCCGCAAATAGTATTTGAAGCTTGCAGTTGGCTACGAACCTATATGCTAAACATTCATCCCCAAGAAGATTTCACCGAATTCAAAGTAACGCTAGAAACATCTTTTTCATTAGCTTCTCCTCAAACCGAAGTTATCGAAAAGGAGTTCAATGGCCTCAAGGCTCTAGAATACGTCGGCATGGGCCTCTGCAGCTACCCAACCGTACTCATTTTCGGCGAAAAAGCAAACTACGAACTCGTCCCACTCTGTAGTGGCAACCACGAAAAAGATTTTGAATTTATGGAAGGCATCGCCAAAACAATTAAGCTGATTTAATGATTGCGCTGTCGCAAAAATAGCGATCAGTCGAATTTCAGATTTTCAATCAAATAATCAATATATTCCGGATAATTATCGGAGCCAGCATGAGTAATTTTTATAAAATGATATTCCTTATCAAAATCATAACCGTATCTGACCAAATAAATTCGGTAGTTAACATCCTCATCTCTTGAAACAAAAATCAATAAATTATCAACAAACGTCCTGACTCCAAAATTTCCTTCCTTCCTTTCCTTCTGAAAAGTCGCCTCATCAATAATATCGATGCTAATATCAGCTCCAAATTCAATACCAAAACTGCTATATGAAGGGTAAATTCCAATCTCTCCGTTACCTTCTTTTACTTCCCAGTCTTGGTCACAGGAATATGTATCCCAGTCAGCCTGCCACGATGTCCCGCAAAAAGTTTTTGGGTAGGGAAAATTTAAGATTCCATTATCAAAAATTCTCCATTCGGGTTCGCTAGTACCTGTTCTCGCAATTTTATCAACAGGCCTATCAACTTCAGTTGTATTAGGAGTACTCTGCTCATCACTTTGTAAAATCTGATCACCAGAATTTTCCGACACATCTTGAACCGGCGAATTACAAGCAACAAATAAAAACAAACCGAAAATTAATGCAAAAATTCTTTCCATGAAATACTAATTTGTTTTCACAGTATTTGTTTTCACAGTAATGGGCCAGACCTTTGACTTAACAGTGAAAGATGGGCCATGTGGTCTTTTTATGTAGAAAGCATTAACGAACCACTCCAAATCAGCTTGTGCGGGTATATTGATGTCGTCACCATAAAGAGAATGCATCACGGGACCCCATCCACCTGGTTGCGGCGGAGCAAGAAAAATATCAGCAATATCCATTTGTTGATTTCCCGTAAGATCTGAACAGAATATCGCATACGAATTATTTTTTTCGAAACATATTTGGAAACCACCAATTAAAGTATTCCCGCGCGGATTCCAGCTCCATGTAAATTCCGTATTGTCTGCGACATTAACAACTGTCCCACCTGCCGGAGTAAGATTCGTCAATATTGGAGATCTTCTAAAAATTGACGCTTGCCCAAAATCCGTACTCAAAAAACCAAACACAAGCACAACCACAAGAACTAAACCGCCCAACCAAATCTTCGCGCTTTTTTTCATAGAAATTGATTAAGGAATCTAACTCGATTAAAGCACTCGCTTCCACAAAAATCAATAAGTTCAGCCCATCCTTGCCCCCCTCCCCCATTTCCCCTACAATACCCACGAACTCTAACCTCCTCTTTATGAAGCTTTTTCTCGATACCGCAAACCTCGCCGACATTAAAAAATACGCTTCCTGGGGCGTTCTTGACGGCGTCACCACAAACCCAAGCCTGATCGCCAAAGAAGGCGTCTCCCTCGAAAAACGCATCAAAGAAATCGCAAAAGTCGTGGATGGCCCGATCAGCGCCGAAGTCATCTCCACAGAACTTGCCGGAATGCTCGCCGAAGGTCGCATCTACGCCAAATGGCACAAAAATATTTTCGTAAAAGTCCCAGCCACTCCGGAAGGCTTGAAAGCGGTAAAGGTGTTTTCCAAAGAAGGCATCAAGACCAACGTCACCCTCGTTTTCTCCCTGGGCCAAGCCTTATTAGCAGCCAAAGCCGGGGCCACTCTCGTCAGCCCTTTTATCGGTCGTCTCGATGATATTTCTGAAGATGGCATGCAACTGATCGCCGACATCGTCACCGCCTACAACAACTACGATTTCAAAACGCAGATTTTAGTCGCCTCTGTCCGCCACCCACGCCATGTCATGGAAGCCGCGATGATCGGAGCCGATATCTGCACTATTCCGGCCGAAGTTTTTGAAAAATTAATCCAGCACCCGCTCACCGACAAAGGCCTCGCGAAATTTTTGGCCGACTGGGAAAGCGTGAAGAAAATCAAAAATAATGATTGAACTTATAGGAAACAAATGGGCCAAGC
>JBAZZM010000094.1:0-3404 GCA_041658805.1 Candidatus Altimarinota bacterium
TGGTGAGTATGATTTCATCCTGATTTATCTTCCGAGATCGATTTTTTCTCCCGGCGGGAGCGTCACGATGGCTTTTTTATGACCGGCTTGAACCCCCCCGGCATTCCGGAAGTGTTTCCGCTTTGCTGGTTTTCGAACGATATGAACGTTCGCCGGATTCACTCGGTAGAGATCCCTGATGGCTTTTTTAATCTCATTTTTTGTGGCAGAAGGTTTTACTATAAAAACATACTTCCCTATCTTACTCAAGGCGGTCGCCTTCTCGGTTACCCACGGTTTTTTGATTAAAAATACGTCTTTCATTTTTTTATGGCGTAGTGTTTTGCTATCACGGGTATCGCTTTCTCGTCGATAAAGATATTTTTGTATTTCATGAGATCGTACGGGTTGAGAGTCGTCGGAGTAAGTACTTTTGTTTTTTGGAGGTTTGCGCCTGCCCGCGACAGATTTTTATCTTCGGGATTGGAAATGAGAAGCACGTCAAATCTTTCTTTGGTTTTTTTTGGTTCAATGAATAATCGCAGAGTGCTCGCTAAAATTTTTGTCTTCGGCGCATGAATGGAAAAATTATCGAAGACTTTCACTTCTTTATCTTTAAGTTTTTTGGAGAGGATGCTGAACATTGCGAGGCGGCGCATTTTTTTGTTCACCTTCTCCGAATAATCCCGCTCTTTCTGCGGCCCGTGAGATTTTCCTCCGCCGACCCAGAGCGGCGACCGGGTTGATCCGTGCCGCGCCCGTCCGGTTCCTTTCTGGCGCCATGGTTTTCTGCCTCCTCCGCGCACTTCCGAACGATTTTTCGCATGTGCCCATGGGCGTCTTTTGTTCGCAAGCTGTGCCAATACCACTTGTTTCACGAGCGCGGGATTCCATTTGATGCCAAACACCTCGTCCGGCAATTCGGTACTGCCTACGGATTCATTACGAATATTATAAAGGTCGGTTTTCATGGTATCGCAGTGCTTAAAAATTATTTTCTGATCTCAAGAATTCCGCCTCGCGCTCCGGGAACCGCTCCCTTTAAGAAGATGAGGTTTTTATCCAAATCGACGCCCACGACTTCCAAATTTTTTATCGTCACGCGATCATTTCCCATCCGTCCCGCCATCCGGCGGCCCGGAACCACGCGCTGAAATGCCGTGCTTCCGATGGAACCCGGGGCGCGGTGACGATTTTTTTGTCCGTGCGTTTTCGGTCCGCCATGAAACCCGTGGCGCTTCACAACGCCTTGGAATCCGCGGCCTTTCGTAATGCCGCTCACTCGTACTATGTCTCCTTCTTTAAATACAGAGACGGTAATCTCTTCTCCTTCCGCCAGTTCTTTTGCGTCGTTTGAAACTCTGAACTCGCGCTTTTTTTTGCCGAGCATAAGTTGAATCGCATTGTATCCATCTCGCTCCTTCGTCCGCTTGAGAGAAATCTTATTCGGGGCGGCTTGAACAAGCGTAACGGGGATCACCTTCTCCCCTTTCCATATCTGACTCATTTTTAACTTTTTCCCCAAAATGAATGACATAAATCTGCATTATCTCAAACCCACGCACCTTTGCTGTAGCGATAATCTTCTATAACAAAGTTATGCGGAGCGATTCGACTGCGTCTTTGCTTCTATGTGAGTTCACAAATCTCTCTAAAAAAGGTGCGGGGTTAATGTTTGGCAACCGCTCAGACTTCGTCCCGCTATTGCGAGACTCGTCCTCGCGGGCCAATACATTAAAAAACCGCCGAAGGCTAGCCCTGGCGATCCGGCTATCCTTATGAAACCCCCCACCTAATGAAGATTGCGAAGCGAATACATGCTCAACCTTCCCTTTTCCATTTCGATGACTAATTCTGTAGAAATTTGAAACTTCATCTTTATGAAACCAGCGAAGACAACACGATCTTCATTGGGTGGGGGGCCATTAAAGAGATCGGGATTATCATAGGGCGGGGAGGTAAATATGTCAAATAGCCCGGAAACCCTATGAAAGTTGAGGGTTCTAATCCAACAGACGGGGGCCAAAATACTTGACAGAGAGTATAAAAAATGCTATACTAGTTAATAGTCAGGAATGGCATAATCTATTGACCATTTCCCCTACAAGGAGAAAACCATGAATTTGGATCAGATCCTTCGGAGTCCCTTTCTGTACTGGGCGAGCATGGTGGCGGTCACTTTCCTCTTCTGGCTTTGCGTTCGCCTCGTGGGCGAATGGGTGGGCTGGTTCAAGAGGGAGAACCGGAAACTGTACATGGCGTTGCTTGGGGTCGGGTGCCTCCTTGGCGCAACCTTAGCAACAGCCGATCATTTCTGGGGCCAACCCCAATTTGACACGTATGGTGCTGGCGGGGCCTTCGTGAAGTTCTACGAGCCAAGCCCATCGGTGCGAGGTGGAATTCTAACGCTTCAGGATCATCTCGGCCGGGAGAAAAAGATTTTCGTCTCCGCCGACGCCGAGCTGAAAACCTGGCACCTTAACTACCCGCGCGATGTTTTTGAGCGGCGCGGCCCGACCCGCACGTTCAGGATATGGTACTGGGATGGCCAACACATCGAGAACGGCCATCTCGTGATTCACCACATTAGCTGACCATCATGGTCCTCACAACAGAGCGCACGCCCAGTCCAACTGGACACGGCGCTCTTTTCTTTTTATGCAGTCGCTAACTCCTGCATTTTTATACAAATAGAGGGGATAGTCCTAACGCAAAATCGCTCTTTCGGGCGGTTTCTGGCTTCTCCAAAATCGGAGGATTCTTTTTGCGAGGAGCTATCGGAGGAATAAAAAGCTTGGTGTCGCCGTAGGCGGATTTTTATCCCGACCTGCCTGCCGGCAGGCAGGGATGCAGATGCACCTCACCGCTGGAGGTGAGGCGACATCGGTTCTCGCGGAAAGAATCCGGAGATCCTTTAAATCATTTTAATTTCTATGTCGACGCCTGCCGGCAAGTTCAAATTCGAAAGGGATTCAATAATCTTCTGACTCGGATTCGTGATATCGATAAGCCGCTTGTGGACCCGGAGCTCGAATTGCTCGCGAGAATCCTTATGCACGAACGTAGATCGGTTCACGGTATATCGCTTGATTTCCGTCGGCAACGGAATCGGGCCGATTACCTTCGCATCGTGGCGCTCGGCAGCTTCAATGATTTGGCGTGCCGAATTGTCGATCAGCTTATGATCGTAGGACTTGATGCGGAGCCGCACTTTCTGCGGCATTTCTATTTCTTTTTTCTTGGCCACGGCGTCTTTTAGTTATAGTTATCAATTTACGTTTTCTTTCTCTCCTTCGATAATTCCGTCCCTTGCTTTACGCACGACGTCTTTGGCGGCAGTAATTGCTTGCTGAAATTCTGGGTCGGAAATTTCTCCTTTAGCAGCCTTCACGACCATCGAAGCCAAAAAATCGGCTACCTGTTCT
>JBAZZM010000095.1:0-3391 GCA_041658805.1 Candidatus Altimarinota bacterium
AAATCCGACTGCAAAGCCGCCGGTTGTTTCCGTTCCCGCCGGTGCCAGAAAATCCATTCCAAATCCGGCCAAAAATAAAGCTATTTTGGGCTGTCTCGGCGCCTTCGGCGCCGTCCTGATGATCTTTCTTTTTCTCGCCTTTATTTTCCTCGCCCAAAGTTCCGCCGACACCGTAAATCCGATCGCGGCCCTGCTCGGCATCAACCAACCCACTTTCGTCAACGGTCTCATCACTTTCGTCCATATCATCTTCCTGCTAATTGCACTCGTCACTTTTACTTTCACGATGATCGGTCTCTTCCGCGCCAGCATGGCCAAAAAAGACGACAAAGTGGCCAAAAAAGCCGCATTACGCACCAGCGTTTTTTCCGGCGTCAGCTTGCTCGTAGTCCTCTTTATTTGGATGGGTGCCTATATTTATCTTGATTCCAAACGTATCGACATCGGTCCGGGTCTCCTCGAACCTATCGTCACAGTTCCGGCTGACACCACTCTTCTCACGGCCCCGATCGAAATTAAATTTGACGCCTCAAATGTTCCGGTCGACACCAAAAACTTCCAAATCATTTCTTTTGATTGGGATTTCGGCGATAGCGAAAGCGGAACCAACCAAATCGTCAGCCACATTTACAAAGACAAAGGTCGTGGCCGCTATGACGTCGTGCTCACTGTCACCCGTCGTGATCGCAAATCCGGCGAGGAATTTCAGGATATGTATACACGCATTGTTTCCATTTCCAACGAAGCTTTGGCCGCTGTATTCAGCGCCGATCCGCAGTCAGGAGAAGCCCCTCTCGAAGTCAAATTCGATGCCTCTGCCTCTGCCGATCCGGATGGCGTGATCACAGCTTATGAATGGGATCTGGACGAAGACGGTCAGTTTGACGACGCCAAGGGCGCTACCGTAACGAATACTTTCGACAAGATCGGTCGCTATACCGTGGCCCTCCGCGTCACTTCCACCACCGGTGAATTTGAAACCGCTGAAAAAGAAATTATCGTCGAGGAAAAAGTCGGCCCCGCCGCAGTGATAAAGATCAACGATGATCCGGGAAAATATCTGGTCGGCGAGTCTTATATTTTCCGCGGTTCTGAATCGACTTCAAAAGACGGGGATATCACCAAATACGAATGGGACTTTGGCGACGGCACCAAACCTGCGAATACCGCAACTGTTTCGCATTCTTTTTCCAAACCCGGCAATTACACTCTCACTCTCCGTGTCACCGACAGCAAAGACAACGATGGCGAAACAACTTTGAGTTTTAAGGTTGAAACTCCTCAGGGAACGCCGGTAGCCGCTATCGGTATGACCCCACAGTTGGCCAAGGAAGGGGATACCCACATTGGAAAAGTTCCGCTCACAGTCGATTTCGACGCTTCCAAATCCACTGACAGCGACTCCAACATCATCGACTATAAATGGGATTTCAATGGGGACGATATCACTGACGCCGCAGGAAAAACTGCCACCTACACTTTCTCCTCTGTCGGCACTTATAATGTCACTCTCACGGTCACCGACGCCACAGGCAACTCCGGTTTGGCCACTGTAAAAATCGAGGCCCAGCCGCAAGGCATTGTCGCCAAACTCACTGCCGACAAGATCGACGGCAGTGCGCCACTGACTGTCAATTTCGACGCCTCCGGTTCCACTTACCAAAACGGCACCATCACCAGCTATCGCTGGGATTTCGGCGACGACAGCCCGATCAAACTCGGTTCCTCGGCCATCTCTCATCGCTACGCCGCTATCGGCACATTCACAGTTTCCGTCACCGCCATCGGCTCTGATAGTTCACAGGACACCGCCTCTCTCACAGTCACTGTCCGCGAAGTTCCTTTGGCCGCCTGTTTCACCAGCGTCTTCACTTCCGGCAAAGCCCCTCTCTCCACGACTTTTGACCCATCCTGTTCCACAGGCTCAGTCAACAAATATTTCTGGGATTTTGGGGACGGTGCCACATCCACAAGCGTCAAACCGACTCATAGTTTTACTTCCGCCGGCACTTACGCTGTTGAATTGGAAGTCTCCGACGCCGACAACACGGTCTCCACAAAACAGATGACCATTACGGTTACCGAGTAGCTTGCGGAATCAACGACTTTCAACTATAATTGACCTTACTCAAGGGCAATAATTCCGGTTTTATGCCGCTGTTCAATATCCTGATCATTTTGATCTTGATTGGCTCACTCGCCTTTTTCGGTCTGGTCGTCAACCGCCTCCTTCGCTATAACCGCCGCTACCGTTTTCCGGAGCTGAAATACACCAAGCTATTTCAAATTTTCACAAAGGAGCATGTCGCTCTCTTGTACCTTTTGGCCGTTATCAGTCACCTTACTTTTACTGTTTGGTTTTTATGGACACTATAACCGACAACAAGGATCTCTATTTCAAGGGCCAGCAGTCCCACGAAACTTTTATTTGTTTTTTCAGACAACATTGGGTCACCTTGGTTAAAGAATTTGTTTACTGTTTGATTTTTCTCTTCGCCGTAGTCAGCACTCTGGTTTACTTCCAGGATATCCAGGCTCTCCTTCGCGGCAATGTCGAGCTAAAACTCTTTTTTGTCACCGCTTTTTTGATGGGCACCATTTATATGCACCGTTTCTTTTTGCGCATGTTGAATCATTTTGTGAATGTGGGGATTATCACCGATATCCGCGTTATAGATCACGAAAAAACACTTTTTTTCCATGATACCGTTGAGGCTGTGGACATGGCACAGATTCAAAATATTGAACGCCTCAGCGAAGGATTTTTTGCGAATATTCTCAAATATGGCGACATCAAAATTTTCTTGAATGCTTCAGACGCCATCCTGACTTTCAAAAGAATTCCGAACGCCAAATATATCTTCCGATGCATCAGCAGGGAAAAAGAGGCCAGACAGGAATATACTTCTCTTTCAAAATCCCCCGTTCAATAATAGAATAGTCTGGAAACTTTTCAATCCACACATGTCACTTTTTGATAAAATTTCCGAATTGTCGCCGCCTTTTTTGAACCACTGGGGATATTTACTCGCTTTTGTTTTTTCTTTTCTGGAAACCACTCCATTGGTCGGACTCTTTGTTCCGGGGCAGACAGCCATCATTGTAGCCGGCTTTTTTGCGAAAATCGGGATCCTGAATATTTTTTACCTGTTTATCGTTGCCACGATCGGCGCCGTGTTCGGCGATTTTTTCGGCTACGCCATGGGCCGCCGCTACGGCGCCCACTTCATCAATAAAAAACTCTACGCCAAGACCAAAAGCATTATCAACCGTCATGTCGGCAAAACACTTCTCTTTGGCCGCTTCAACTCTCTGACCCGCGCTTTCACTCCCTACGTCGCCGGCGCCTCCAATGTCCCGCTCTCCACTTTCACCTTTTTTACCGTCATCG
>JBAZZM010000096.1:0-3370 GCA_041658805.1 Candidatus Altimarinota bacterium
TTGGCTTCTTCCACAAGCGCCTTGAAACTCTCGGGATCGTTTACCGCCATATCGGCGAGTATTTTTCGATTCACCGCGATATCTTTCTTGGTCAGGCCATCCATCAATCGGCTGTATGTAATGCCGAGCGGACGGCAGGCGGCGTTGATTCTGGCTATCCAAAGGCTACGGTAGGTTCTCTTCTTCATCTTGCGGCCTTTGTATGCAGACATTCCGGCCTTGGTCACGGCCAGTTTAGCGTGCATAAACACCTTGTGACGGAGTCCCCGATAACCTTTGGCTGCCTTGACCATCTTGCGGTGCCTACGGTGGGCCGTTACGCCTCTTTTTACTCTGGTCATATCGTTAAAAAATTAGGAATATAAATTTACCTGATCTTGCCGGGAAGCATCCCGACTATTGCTTTCATTTTTGTTGAATCCACGGGCAAGCCGCCTTTGAAATTGCGTTTTTGCTTCTTGGATTTATTTGCCAGCAGATGTCGGCGTGAAGACTTGTCGAATCTCATGCTGCCGCTCTTTCGGATTTTAAGCCTTTTTTTCAGGCCGCTATGACTTTTTTGCTTCATTTTTTTGGAGTTAGAATCATTATTAACGAATTTCCTTGAGCCTTTGGCATGGTCTCTACGTTCGCCATTTCCGCCAAACCCTCGTAGAACTTTTTCAGCTTTTCTCGGGCCAAGTCTTTAAACATCGATTCCCTGCCTCTAAACATCAGCGTCACCTTCACCACATTGCCATCCCCCAGAAACTCTTTTGCCTGCTTCACCTTGGTTTCCAAGTCGTGGTCTCCGGTGCGGAATCCCAAACGGATTCCTTTTATTTCTGCCTTCTTTTGCAGCCTCTTATGTTTCGAATCAACTTTGTTCTGGTGATACAGATATTTCCCGTAATCCAGAATTTTACAGACAGGAGGATTCAAATTTGGAGCCACCTCGGCCAAGTCCATGCTGGCTTCCTGCGCCAGTGCAAAGGCTTTCTCTGTGGCCATGATCCCCAGCTGTTCACCCTCCGCGCCGATCAAACGAATTGTCGGCACGCGAATCTCTCTGTTGATCCTTAGTTTCTTAGCTATATAAGAATTGGTTTAAGGCGCACGGATATTAGGAGAATGGCTTGAAAAAGTCAAGAAACTTAGCCACATTAATCTTATGAAAAAGGTTGTAGTTCTCGGCTCCACCGGCTCTCTCGGCGTTCAAGCGCTGGAAATTCTCAAAAAACACGCGGACAAATTCCAGATAATCGGGCTTTCCGCTCACAAAAACGCCTCTCTGCTAAAAAAGCAGGCTAAACAATTCAAAGTCTCCAAAACTGCCACCACGACATTTGCCATCCTCTCTCTCGCCAAACTCAAAGACGCCGACCTCATCTTAAATCTCATCTCGGGCCTCGCCGGCCTCCGGCCCTCCCTCGCCGCTCTCAAAGCCAAAAAAACTCTCCTCCTCGCAAACAAAGAAACCGTCGTCGCCGCGGGCCCACAATTAAAAAAACATCTCAAACAAATCATCCCTCTCGACTCCGAACATAATGCCATTTTCGAAATCCTCCGCGCGAACCCGAAAGAAAAAATCGAAAAAATTTATCTCCCCTGCTCCGGCGGCCCGCTTTGGAATTTCACGGAAAAGCAACTTCAAAAAGTCACTCCCGCCCAAGTTTTGAATCATCCAAGATGGAAAATGGGCAAAAAGATTTCCGTCGAATCCGCAACGCTCATCAACAAAGGTTTGGAAATTATCGAAGCCCACTATCTTTTCAATGTTCCTATCGCGAACATCGTCCCCTTTTATCACCCCGAAGCCAAAATCCACGGCATGATAAAATTCAAAAATCATCCCGAACCTATCGCCTACGTCTCGAAACCGGACATGAAAGAGCACATCGAAAACGCGCTCCTCTTTCCTGATAATTCCAAAAAAATCCACGCTCTCCACTTTTTCCCAAAAAAGCTTCATCACAAACATCTCAAAGGCATCGACATCGTCCTCGCCAATTTTCACAAAAATCCAAAACAAATGAAAAAATTTCTCCTCGCCGAAGAAAAAGCGATTCAGAAATTTCTCTCTCACCCTAAGGGTGGGATTTGCCAAATTCTCCGAAATCCCCGATAATACCTTTCCGATAACGGTTTTCCCAATGAATCACGTCATTATTCTCGCCGCAGGACAAGGTCAACGCATGAGCATGCGCAAGGACAAGCTGCTCGTCCACGCCGCGGGCCATCCCATGATTTACTATCCGCTAAGCGCTTTTAACGATCATCCGGAAATCGACAGCATCACGGTCGTCGCAAACAAAACCAACCAAAAGGAGATCGAAAAAATCGCTAAATTTTACCGTTTTCACAAGGTCAAAAAGGGCGTCCTCGGTGGCTCGACCCGCCAGAGCTCGCTTGCTCACGGCCTTTACACTCTCGCAAAACCGGCTAAAGACGACATCATTATTGTTCACAACGCCGCCAACCCGTTGGTATCTTTTGAAGAAATTTCCGCCGTAATTCATCATACCAAGGAGCACGGGGCCTGCATCGTCGGCCATCAACTTTCCTCAACTATAAAGGAAATAAATGGCCAGCACATTATAAAAACTCATGATCGCGAAAAACTTTTTTCCGCCGAAACGCCACAGGCGGCGCAGTTTGCTTTACTGAAAAAATCTCTAGATCATGTCACGAAAAAAAAGATCGAGTGCACAGACGAGGCCATGATGCTGGAGGAATGCGGTCACGAGGTTTGGATCGCGCCGGCTTCTGAAAATAATTTCAAGGTCACGACGCAGGCGGATCTCCTACGTTTACGCACGGTTCTTGGCGAGCTTCCGGAGGATTTTCGTGTCGGCATCGGTCAGGACAGCCACACTTTTGATGACGGAAAAACCGGTCTCGTGCTGGGTGGAATCACACTTCCAAAAGAGAAAAAACTTCAAGCAAATTCCGACGGAGACGTCATCCTTCACGCTCTTTTCAACGCCTTATCACAGGCCATCGGGGATATGTCGATCGGCTTTTATGCCGACGAACAGGCCAAAAAAGGCATCACAGACAGCAAAAAATATCTCATCGGTGTTCTCAAAAAAATCAAAGACGAAAAATTCAAAATCAACAGCCTCGGTCTGATGATCGAATGCGGCAAGCCAAAGATCGATCCTCTCGTTCCAAAGATCAAAAAATCTCTCGCTGAAATCCTCGATCTCATGCCCCAGCGCATCGGTATCACTGCCACTTCCGGTGAAAATCTCACTGTTTTTGGCCGCGGGCTGGGCATCCAGTGCTTCGCCATCGTCTCACTGGTAAAGAAATCCGAGTAGACATCCTTCAGGCAAAAACATATCCTTGCTCCAGTCAACGATTTTTAAACATATGAAAATTTTTGCTC
>JBAZZM010000097.1:0-3354 GCA_041658805.1 Candidatus Altimarinota bacterium
TACGAGCTGGGTCGGAGTGACAGTTTCGAGATCCATGACTGTCATGCGGTCTTTTGCGATACGATCGGTGCGGAGCAGACCGACGCGGAACTTGTTTTGGACGAGTTCGCCGACAGCGCGGATACGACGATTGGAAAGATGATCGATATCATCCGGCTCGGCTTGGCCGTTATTTAATTTAATAAGGTGTTTGAGAATGTTGATCAAATCTTCAACCTGAAAGGTGTGGAATTTTTTGTTGTTTGGAGTTTTAAGATTGAATCTCTTGTTTAATTTGTAACGCGCGACAGGGCCCATGTCGTATTTTCGATAATCAAAAAACATGGATTCGATCAGGGATTTGGCATTTTCAGCCGTGGCCAGATCGCCGGGGCGGATTTTCTTATAAATAGTTTGATATGCGTCATCAAGGTCTTTAGAATTATCCTTTTCGAGAGTTTTCAAAATGTAGTCGTGTTCGATGTCGAGAGTGATGTCTTTGAATATGTCCATGATCTTTTTGTCCGTCTCGTAGCCAAAAACACGGAGAAGGGAAGTGACCGGAATTTTGCGTTTGCGATCGACTTTGACGGTGATCACACCTTTTTTATCGGTTTCAATTTCCAGCCATGCGCCACGTTTTGGAATAATCTTTGCGCTGTGCATGCCAGGGGTTCCTGCGATTTTTGAGAAAAACACGCCCGGAGAACGGACGATCTGACTGACCACGACGCGCTCGATTCCATTGATAATAAAAGTACCGCGGTTTGTCATCAGCGGAACATTGCCGAGAAAGACATCCTGCTCTTTGATTTCACCGGTCTCCTTATTAATCAGTTGAACATGAACTTTGAGCGGAGCTTCGTAAGTAAGGTTTTTGTTCTTTGCGGTTTCTGCGTCGTATTTGATTTCACCGATAGAGTGTTCCAAAAAATGCAGTTCCAGTTTCTTGCCGGAAAAATCCTGAATCGGATTGATTTCGTCGAGAAGTTCGCGGATGCCGATGTCGAGAAACCACTTGTAAGAGTTGAGCTGAACCTCGGTCAGACATGGGACGGAGACATCTTTGTCGATCTGGGGGCTGAAATATCGGCGCTTGCTCTTTAAAATAATTGACTCGAGATGAGCGGTCAGCTGTGAAGACCGGATCAGATTTTCCTTTTTTTTGCGGTCGCGTTCGCCGACGGCGTAAACTTTCTTTGGTCTCTTCGTCACCTTTTTTTCCTCTTTCTTTGGAGCAGGGCGACGGGTTACGGTAAGAATCTTCCTGACCTTTTTCGGTCCGGCTTTTGGAGTATGTTTCTTTTTTGCCCCGCGAGGCGGGGTCTTTGGAGATTTTTTGGGAGTCTTTTTGGCTTTGGCCATAAAAAATATGAGTAAAGGAATTGCTTTGCGAGAGGCTATCTCCTTAACTCATCCAAAAAATGATAGCGGGTTTATTTTACGGAGATGCGGAGGGAAGTCAAGCGAAAAATTCTTGGTTTATCGTTTCAAGATATTCTTTCCAAATTTTTTGGCCTCAACCTCGAAAAATTTCTGCCACGAAAAGTGAGGAAGTTTAATGAGCATTTTTGGAAAATCTTTAACTTCTGCCGCTTTGACAAATTGTGTTCCAATCTGCAATAAATCGATGTGATAATCAAACTTTGTCCCAGCTTTTTTAATAAGATCAGTCATTTTCCATCCGGTTTTTTTAACAATATCCTTGGAAATGGATAATAGGTAAACTCGGTTTTAATGACATCTTTTCCAATCGTTATAAAAAACAGATTCCTGTTGAAGCTTTGCTGATAGTCGATCTTCGTGATTTTCATTTTCTTTTGAATGCTTTTGAAAAAAGCCGAAATGGAAAGCGGATCAAACTCATTTTCGGTAAAAAAATCCAGATCTTCAGAAAGGCGGTGCTTTAAATAAAATTCAGCAAGAGCCGTGCCACCGCTCAAATAAAAGGCTTTGGTAATAGCTTTGTTTTTGCCAATTTCGTCAAGCAAGAGTCGCTGATTTTTCGTCAGAATTGTTTTTTGGGCCATAAAATGAGATGGAGGAATTTTCTCCGTGCTGGATCTATCGTAATATTGTCCCAATTCTTTTTAATATACTTTTTGCTGATTTTATCCTTAGCTAGACCAAAATTAACCAACTGTTCCAGTTTCCAGATTTTGTACTTCGCCGGATTTTTTTTGAGTTGAGTTGTGTTGGTTGACCAGTTATGCATTGGGGTATTTAGAGCAGGTGGACTGTGTTGAGTATAAACACATCTCGCGTGGAAATCTATGGTTTTAACGATATTGGAGTGTTCTTTATTTTCCAACTATTCAATCAACAAGTTTTGTGATAGCTTTGGCGCGTGGGACTATTTCTACCAAAACAGGTTCTTTTCTTCAAACTTTTTGGTGAGGTAAATGAGTACCTGAAGCAGATGGTGGCGCTTTTTGGCGAGCTGATGGTGAATTTGGCCTATGAATTATTTTCGGTCGTGGCTTCGACTCTCGTGTAATACTTGTCGTAGTATTTTTTGATTTTGACGAGATCCTCGACGACTTTGTCGTCTTCACCGGCATGGAGATATTTAGGCTGGACCTTGAGCGAAATTGCGCCAGGGTATTTGTCCTGTTTTAGCTTTGTAAGAAGGCTTTCCAGCGGCATGATGCCTTCCTGTGGAGGGCAGTATTTGTGGCCGTGGAAAATATTTGAAAAATGGACGTGAACCAGAAATTTTCGGAATGTGGCGTAAGTGCGCATCAGATCCTTTTTTCTTTCGCCGATACGGGCGGTGTCGAGAGAGATATGTTTGAATCTCTTCAACTCATCAGTGTTTGACATGGCGTGTTCCGGGATAAATCCCAGAAAAGTGCCGGCGGGGGCATTTTCCAAAGCGATGGAGAGAAATTCCTTTTCACGGAGCTTTGGGATCTCGTTTTTGAGCCATGCGGCGAGCTTGAAATCCAGGATTTTAGGCGGCTGAAGGACGAGGACTTTGGCGCCCACGGCCTTTGCGAGATTGGTCAATTCCTTGATTTTTTTGGCGGAAATTTTGCTTGCCGGAGCGGAAATCGCATGAATAGGCAGATCGTATTCTTTTGAGAGAGCTTTGAGATAATCGGCGTTGTAGGTGTCGAAATGGCCGAAATCAACGGCGATATCGATGCCTTCATACCCAGCCTTTTTGGTAAGCTCGAAAGCACGGTTTAAGCCGTAACCCTTGAGAGAATCTGTGGAAAGAATGAGCATGTTTTTGTTTTAATTCTTGGATATTATAGCAGAAAAACCCATGTTTCGGCAATGGGGAGGGGCTTGCGGGGTAAAGGGGATGTGGTATGGTTCCGTCCCAGGACGGGGATTAGGCGGTTTCGCCTAGGGCTTCTGTTTTGTTGT
>JBAZZM010000098.1:0-3348 GCA_041658805.1 Candidatus Altimarinota bacterium
CTGGGTGACATTATACTTTTCTTTGAGATAAGTTCGAAAGCGCTTGAAATCCAAATTCCAGCCGAGAGAGCGGATGCTCAAATTCAGATTTTGGCTGTCAATGAAGGCGTAATTCTTTTCTGTTTTTTTGTTCTTCTTCATATTTTTTTGGTGCCGCAGAAGGGACTTGAACCCTTACCCTCTTGCGAGGACACGCCCCTGAAACGTGCGCGTCTGCCAGTTCCGCCACTGCGGCATGATTTAATATCCTTTAAATGTTTGACGATAATGCTCGTCTAAAGTCTGGACGTTGGTTTTGATAATTCCCTTGATGACAAAGTTCTTGTCGCTCTTGATTTCACCGATCTCCGCGTGAGGCAATTTGGCAAAAAGTTCTTCGAATGATGCCTTGTTTTGCGGTGCGACGGTGACGATCAGGCGACTTTGGGACTCAGAGAATAGCAGAAAATCGTTGCGGCTCAAAGTGGCTTTGTGTGGAATTTTGCGGAGGTCGATTTCCATTCCGAGTTGTCCTGCGATAGCCATTTTTGCCAGAGCTATAGCGATGCCTCCGGCTGTGACGCTGATTGCGGAAGCGAGTAAGTGATTGTCGATGGCTTTTTGAACTTTTTTGTAAAGGCGGAGAGCTTTTCTTGCTTTTACTTTTGGAATTTTGTTGCCGATGAATCCAAATTGATCAAAATATTCACTGCCGCCGAGTTCGTCTTTGGTCTCACCGAGAATGTAGACCAGATCGCCCGCGGCTTTCGGATCGAGAGAGACGGCTTTGGTGACGTCTTTCATGACGCTAGTTGCTGAAATCAGGAGAGTGGGAGGAACGGAAATTTTGATCGGATTTCCATTATTGTCAAAACCTTTGAAGTCGTTGAACATCGAATCTTTGCCGGAAATAAAGGGCGTGCGGTAAGTGGTGGCGTAGTCGTAGCAGGCCTGCGCGGTAGCTTTGAGCTGGCCGAGACGATGAGGTTCATTTGATGAGCACCAGCAGAAATTGTCGAGTAAGGCGAGATGTTTGAGATTTCCACCGGCGGCGATGACGTTGCGGATGGCTTCGTCGATACTGCAGGCGGCCATGTGATAAGTGTCGATTTCGGAATAGCGCGGATGGAGGGCTTGCGAGCAGACGATGCCACGAGTGCTTTCCGGGAACGGTTTTGTGACTGAAGTGTTTGAATTTACTTTTCCTTTGCCCTGCAGAGGTTTTAGGACGGCGCCGCCTTGAACTTCGTGATCGTATTGATGAGAAATGAATTCAAAAGATGAGAGATTTGGGCGTGTGAGCATCCGGTGAAGGATGTCGGTGAGGTCGGCGGGTTCGGGGAAGCGGGGCTCTTTGTGGCGGATTTTTTCGTAAGTTGTAGTAAGCGTTTTTTTCGGAAGGCCGTCGTGGAGAAAATTGAGGTCGAGGTCCATGATGGTTTCGGAGTTGAATTTTACAATGCAACGGCCGGAGTCTGAAAATGTGCCGATGGCGGTGACTTCAACACCGCGACGGTTTAAAAGTTCTTTAAATTTTTCGAATTTTTCGGGTGGGATGGCGAGGACCATGCGTTCCTGTGATTCGCTGATCCAGATTTCCCATGGATCGAGATGCGGATACTTGGTTGGGACGCGTTCCAGATCTACTTCGCAACCGCCGCATTCTTTGGCCATTTCGGGGACGGCGCAGGAGATACCGCCGGCGCCGCAGTCGGTGATGGAATCATAGAGATCGAGTGCGCGGGCTTCTTTTACTATGGCATCGGAAAGTTTTTTTTGGGTGATGGGGTCGCCGATCTGGACCGCGGTGGCGGGACTGCCGGAAGTCAGGGCTTCAGAGGAAAAAGTGGCTCCGTGAATGCCGTCTTGTCCTACGCGGCCGCCGAGCATGACGACCAAGTCACCTTTGCGGGCTTTTTTTGTCCATGATGGCTGACCGTTAATTTCTTTTGGAATGAGGCCGATGGTGCCGGCAAAAACGAGGGGTTTGCCTTTGTAGTTTTTGTGAAAATTTACGAAGCCTTGGGGAGTCGGGATGCCGCTGCAATTGCCTCCGGCGTTGATTCCAGCGACTACGCCTTCGAGCACGCGCTTCGGTAGAAGCGCGGGATTTTTGAGTTCTTTGTCGCGATAAACCTGCTCTTTGTCATCCGGTAGGCCGACACAAAATCCGTACTTGTTGATGACCGGTTTGGCGCCGCGGCCAAAGCCGATACAGTCGCGGTTTACTCCGACGATACCGGTGATGGCTCCGCCAAAAGGGTCGAGGGCGGAGGGACTGTTGTGGGTTTCGACTTTGTCAGTGATGACCCATTTTTTGTCGAATAGGATTCCGCCGGAATTGTCATTGAAAACGGAGACACAAAAATCAGCGTCGATTTCTTTGGTGGCTTTTTTGATCAGTCCGCGATAGAGACCTTCGCCTATCTCGTCCATTTCGGCGGCGAAAATCGTATGTTTGCAATGTTCGGACCAAGTTTGTGCCAGAGATTCGAGCTCGACATCGGTGGGGTTTCGGCCTTCCTTCTGAAAATAATCTTTGATGGCGAGTAGGTAATCTTTGTCCAGCGCGAGCGGCCCGCGGCGTGTGCCGTCTTCATTCAAAATGCCTTCCTTTCCAAGTTTCAAAAGCTCTTCCTCGGGGATGTTTAGATTTACCACGGTTTTTTGGCCGTGACTTTTGAGTTTCACTTTTGGGACGACCGTGTCCATGCCGTGCTCGGCTGCAAAGCGTTCGTGGGACTTGATGTGTGTGCGCTGAATGAGGTTGTTTGAAAGTGCGGAGGCGATTTCGTGGAGATGATTTTCGGTGAGGTCGCCCTTCAAAAAAATCAGTTGGGAGCTATGGACGCTTTCTTCGTCGGCGAATTTCTTTTTGAATAAATCTTCGATGCTTTCTTTTGCGATGGCGGCGATGTTGTCGGTGACGCCCGGGAGAAAGCCGATTTCGAGGGCATAGTCGAAATCAAAACCTTTCTGATAATCGTCGATGAGGCAGGTTTGGGCGACGGGATTTGTGAGGAGGGCGGCGACAGTGTCGAGGTCGGTGGCGTGAAAATCTTTGTTTATCGTGTAGATGTCGGCGAGGAGAGTTTTTGTTATAGGGAAGCCTTGTGCTCGCAAATTTTCCAAGAGTTTTTGCGAACGTGTGTCGTTGACCTTGGTGTAGATTTCGATGCGATGCGGCATTGAAATGGAAAAATTAAAAAGGTGTCCCTAAAGACGAGTTTAGAATAACATGGGGGAGGGGGAAATTCAAATGGCCCCGTGGCACTTCTTGTATTTTTTGCCGGAGCCGCAGGGGCACTTGTCGTTGCGGCCGACTTTGGGGATGGAGTCGGTGGCGGAGACGGTGGTCTGTTTTTCGTC
>JBAZZM010000099.1:0-3326 GCA_041658805.1 Candidatus Altimarinota bacterium
TGTATTCCAACGTTTTCTCGATCGCCACCACGTCCAAAATTTCCTCCACCACGCAGATCACGCTCTTGTCCCGCTCCGCCCCGTCGCAAATCGGGCACGGATTTTTCTCCGAAATATTCCAACATTTTTCACAAAAAACCACGCTCTCTTTCAAGTCCAAAATCGCTTCCCCCAGCGGCTTCACGCGGCTCTCCGGTGAATGCAATAAATGAATCGCCAACCTCTGCGCCGACTTTGGTCCGATGCCGGGCAGCTTGGAAAATTCTTCGATCAGCGTGCGCACCGATTTTGGTAAAAAGTGAGTCATATCAGGATGAAATTCTAGCACATCTTTAGAAAATATCTATGCACGCTTAAGTCCTCGGTCAGTTCAGGATGAAACATCGTCGCCAGAAAACGCCCCTCTCTAACTGCCACAATATCTTTTCCATCCATCGCCAAAACCTTCACATCTTTTCCGATTTTTTTAATCTTTGGAGCCCTGATAAAAATCGCCGGAATTTTTTTCCCGTCAAAAACCACCTCCGTCTCAAAGCTCTCCGTTTGCCTTCCATAAGCGTTTCTTTCGATCTCAATATCCATCAGTCCCAGATTTGGCGCCTTCTCCCGTCCGCTGATTTTTTTCGCCAACAAAATCGCCCCAGCACAGCTCCCGTAAATCGGCACACGCAATTTCATAATCTCTTTATCCATTCCAGACTCTTTCAAAAGTTTCCCGATCGTCGTGCTCTCCCCTCCAGGAATTATCAGACCATCTATCAACTTCAAGCCCTCTTTGTTTTTCACCAAAACCGCTTCCGCTCCGGCCTTTTCCAGCGCCGCAAAATGCTCCTCCACCGACCCCTGTATGTCCAGCACGCCAATTTTTTTCTTCATAGCAGGCATTCTATAAGATTTAAGAAAAATTGGAATCGATTCAGCGCCATTTAAGTATTGACAAATAGGCCATAGGGGTATAGCCTATCCTCATGCTGGATCAAAAATTGAAAAAAAGAGCCATCCATCGGGCAAAAATTATTCATGGTCAACTGGCCGGTCTCATAAAGGCGATAGAGAAAGAAGCCTATTGTCCTGAACTGTTGGAACAGTCACTCTCTATTCAAAGATCGCTCAAGAGCCTTGATGCTTTTATTCTTGAAAACCACCTGCGAACGCATGTGAAACAACAGATGCAAGACGAGGGACAGGATGAAAAAGCCGTCAAAGAATTAATAAAGATCTACGCTTTATCAAACAAATAATTATTAATTAACCAATCGGTATATGGAACAATTGTCACTCAAGAAATACGGCTGGAAATGTGTCCTTGGGGCTGAGGTGATTTACACCCTCTGCCTTCTCGGTGGATTTCTGCCATGGCGAACAGCGCAGGTCATAGAGCTACATCACAGGGTTTTTGAAACACTGCCTGGATTCACATGGATCAGCCCTGGTAGCTTCCTGCTCGGGGCCATCTACATGCTTGTATTTGCATGGATTTTCGCTTGGTACTTTGTCTGGATGCATAACTCCAGCATGGAGAAAAGATAATAAAAATTTAATATAATTATATGTCTAATCACGGCCATCATAACCACAAGATGATGTGGCTCATGATGATCTTTTGCGCCGTCCCCCTGGTGATTTTTCTGTTAGCTAAAGGTGGAACCGGGGGATACGATTGGCTTGCTATCGTGGCGATAGGGATATTCATTGTTGGGCACCTCTGGCTTATGCTCAAGGGGCATCGCGGCTCTTCGTCCGAACAATCGCACAAGGAACACAAGGATGATTGTTGCCGTTAAATCAAACATTTAAATTCAAACCATCATGAAATATTTTAAATTTGCACCAATTGTTCTTGCTCTCGTATTCCTCCTGTTTTATTACTTTGGAATCTACGAGGGCGAAAAGCCATCTCCGCAAACCGATCAACAAACACAGGGAAATACAAAAGTCGACGAACAGCCTCCTGTGACAATCGGAGTAACTCCGGTCAATCTCGGTCAGGATGCCAAGGTATGGAGATTTGCCGTTGTTTTTGACACCCACTCCGAAAATTTGGATCAGGATCCGACCAAAATTGCTGTCTTGGTCGACGACGAAAACAACGCCTATCTACCAACCGCATGGGAAGGCCCGGGGCCGGGCGGTCATCACCGCGAAGGATTTCTGATATTTGATTCGATTACGCCAACACCAGCATACGTAGAATTAAAAATTAAAGATGTTGGAGGTGTTCCGGAGCGTTCTTTCCGGTGGAATTTGGAATAATCAATTATGGATTTACTCACAAACACATCGATCGTCGCGGCTTTCATCGCCGGCACAGCCGCACTGTTTGCACCATGTTGCATTACGGTGCTATTACCATCATATTTGGGGTCAATTTTCAAAGAACGCTACAAGGTGGTGCTCATGACCACCGTGTTCTTCCTGGGTATTTTGACGGTGTTTCTGCCGATAGGCCTCGGGGCGGCGGCACTGGCACAATTTTTCAACGATTATCACAATATTATTTTTACCGTTGGCGGGCTGATGCTGGCTTTTTTTGGAATTAGCCTGATTCTTGGCAAAAGATTTTCGATTCCATCACCTGTTCACCCGACTATAAAGAGTAAAGGCGTTCTCTCTATTTATGTTCTTGGAATTTTTTCGGCGATTGCCACGACCTGCTGCGCTCCTGTGTTGGCTGGGGTCCTCGCTCTTTCCGCTGCCAGTGGCAGTATCTTCTGGGGCGGAATTTATACTTTAAGCTACGTGCTTGGCATGGTTGCGCCGCTGTTTATCATCGCCACATTTTTGGACAAAATTGATTTCACGAAAAAGCTTTTCTCACTCCGCAAACCGCGATCTCTCAATGTTTTCGGCTCCAGATGGCAATTCATTCTCTCGGAATTGGTGGCCGGCATCATATTTTTAGGAATGGGGATTTACATCATTTATCTTGCGTTGGCAAACAAGTTGTTCATGGCATCCGAATATCAGCTCGACATCAACCTGTTTGTCGCCAATCTTGTGCGCTCCGTCAATCGTTTTACTCAAACCGTCCCGGAATCAATATGGGCCGGACTTATCTTGCTGATCTTTGTTGTTCTGATCTTATATATAATTAAACAATTCAAAACCCATGACAAATAACGCAAAAACAGTTTTTATAACAAGCCTGATAGCCATAGCGATAGTAATTATCGGAGTTGCTATGATAAATGCTAATAAGACTTCGGAGCAAAAGCAAAAAGCGGTTATCACCGCGGATGATCTAATAGGAGAACCATTGCCTGATATTCAGCTTAAGGACAAAGACGGAAACACATATGATCTGGCAAACCTAAGGGGCAAAAGCG
>JBAZZM010000100.1:0-3314 GCA_041658805.1 Candidatus Altimarinota bacterium
TGAGCTACCCCGGCATGTTGAAATGCACAGAGAGAGTTTAGTTTGGGGAGTGTGAGAAATCAATGGCTATTTGGGGAGGGAGAGATTGAATTTGTCCAGTGTCGAACCTGTTTTAATCCCGTCCAGAGCGGCGATGAGTATTTTTTTGGTAATACCGCGGGGATTTTCGGAAATATTACAGCGATCATCGGAGATGGTTTCAACTAAATTTGCGACCAGCCTACGAAGAGCGGAAATAATGATGTTGTCCTGACCCAGTCTGGCAAATTTCTGTTCAAGCATTAAATTGAAGGCTTTGTCGGCATGCTCCGGAAGATCGCTAAAATATTTGGAAAGTTCACTGGCAAGCTGGATCACACATCTTTGCACTTGATCATGCATGTGTTGCGTTGGGCCCAAATCTTTTGGCCTGTTCTTTTCGGCAAATTGGAACAGCGCTCCGTATATTTTCATATTTGCCATTTTTGCAACTTGCTCCAGAGATGGGACGAGAGCCCTTATTGCTGTGCCGCAAAGGGTTAAAGCTTTTGTCCTGGCCACTTTTCGGGCTTCCGGAGATGTATTCAACCAGCTATTGTCTTCCAATCTTTTTAATTGATTTAACTTTGTCCCAAAAAGCCCTTTGCTCCCTTCGCCAGCTTCCCATGCGGTTCTTGTGGCTTGATTTTTTTTGGCGTCAATGATGGCCGTGACTGCGGTTTGGAGATTGGTAACGGCCGTTTTGATTTGTTCTAGAAATTCGGTGGGGTTGAAAAGGCGGGGCTGGACCGGTTCGGGTGGTTTTTGTGGTTGTTCCGGTTGGGCCGGACTACCTATTTCTGGAAGAGAAATTGCACCTTCTCTTTCACCGATTGCGTTCCCAGCTTGAGCCTCTAATTCTGCGACGGCGGAGCCAACCATGTCTTGCATAGTGCCTAATTCAGTTTCGCCTGTCGGCGGGATAGGGCCTAACCGTTCAATTTCGACACCATCACCGAATTTGCTTGAAGCATTTGCTGGGGGCGTAACACTTTTAATAGGTTCTGAATAATCGACCGGCCCCTTTGGTTCTTTAGCTCCCATGATTCTTTTTATAGGAGGGCAAGTATAGAAATTCCGGCGGGATCAGTCAAGAGCTGGATTTGCAATTTTGGGCTTGTTTCAGTAGATTAAAGCCACTTATGAAACGGATTGTAATCAAAATCGGAACGAATGCGATGACCAGACAGGATTTGACCATTGACGAGCGGCTGCTCAAGGCGCTGGTGGCCGAGTGTGCGAAGGTGCGAAAAACGGCTGATGTGCTCATCGTGAGCTCGGGAGCGATGGGTTGCGGGCATACTTTGATGAAGTTGGGAAGGCATGATGAAGTGACGCGGAGACAGATGTATGCCGTGGTCGGGCAGGTGAAATTGATGGGTCTGTATGCCGAATTTTTTGGAAAGCATGGACTGAATGTGGCGCAGATGTTGACGACGAAAAACGATTTCACGAATCGGGCGCACTACTTGAATACTAAAAATTGTCTGGAATCCCTATTCAAAGAAAAAATAGTGCCGGTGATGAATGAGAATGATTTTGTGGCAGTGGAAGAGCTGATGTTTACCGATAACGACGAGCTGGCGGGCATGGCGACAAAGATGGTGGGGGCGGACAAGATGATCATGCTGACTAATGTGGATGGGGTTTTTGATACAAAAGGAAAAGTGATCAGTGAATTTGGTTCGAAAGACAGGATGCCAAAGCATCTTTTGACGGCGGATAAGTCATCATTCGGAAAAGGAGGCATTCAAAATAAATTTAAAGTGTCGAAGGCCGTGGCGGAAAGCGGGACAGAAGTGGTGATAGCCAACAGTCGGGCGAAAAACGTGATTACGCGAATCCTGAAAGGTGAAAAAGTCGGCACAAAATTTAAAGCAAAAAAATGAAAAAAATCTGCATAATCGGAGTCGGTAATATGGGAGGGGCGATGATGGAGGCGCTGAAGTCTAAAGGGTTTGATGTTGTCGGAGTGGAAAGAGGTGAAGCTTTGTTGGAAAGTGATTGCTATGTTTTGGCGATGAAGCCACAAGACTTTGTGGAGCTTGATGTGAGCGGAAAGCTGGTGATTTCAATTATCACCGGCATTTCAATTCAAAAAATAAAGGACACCTTGAAAGTGAGTAAAGTTGTGAGGGCGATGCCAAACCTGCCGCTGAAAGTTGGCAAGGCGCTAACCGGATGGGTAGCGAGTGAGGAAGTCAATGGGGAAGAGAAGAGATTTGCGAAAGAGATTTTTAAAAGCTTTGGAGAAGAAATTGAGCTGGATAGTGAAGAAAAAATTAATGCGATAACGGCTTTGAGCGGAAGCGGACCGGCGTATTTTTATTTTCTGGCGGAGGCGGTTGAGAAAGCTGCTTTGGCTTGCGGTTTCAGCAAACTGGAAGCGACAAAAATTGCAATAACGACTTTGGTGGGAAGTGGCGCTCTTTTGGATAAAAACGAATTTTGTTTATCAGATTTGAGGAAGAAGATAACTTCAAAAGGCGGAACGACGGAGGCGGCGATCAAATATATGGAAGACAATGGAATGGAAAAAATAGTAAAAGGGGCGATCTGTGCCGCTAAGAAACGTGCTGAAGAATTAAACAAATAAAATGGATTTGCAAAGCATTCTAAAAAAAGCGAAAGTTGAGAGTCGGAAATTGGTAAGTGTGCCGGACACGACGATCCGGCATGTTTTGTATGATCTGGCGGACAGTTTGATTGGCGAAACGGATAGAATTCTAAAAATAAACTGGAAAGATCTGACGAAGATCAAGAAAAACGATCCGATGTATGACCGGATTTTATTGGATGAGGAGAGAGTGAAGGCGATGTCGAGGAGTGTTAGGGAAATCGCTGACTATGATTCCCCTATCGGCAAAGTTCTGGAGGAAAAAACTTTGAAAAACGGTTTGAATTTAAAAAAAGTGAGCGTGCCGCTGGGCGTGGTTGGTGCGATTTTTGAGGCGAGGCCAAATGTGGTGACGGATATTTTCGCTCTATGCTTCAAGGCGAAAAATGGCTGTGTGCTGAAGGGTGGAAGCGATTGTCAGGCCACAAATGAGGCGCTGATGAAATTGATCAAAAAATCGATGGAGAAATTTTTGAAAAATTCCGACGCGGCTGTGCTACTGCCAAATGATAAAAAAGTGATAGGCGAATTCATGAAGTCGGACCGACTGGTGGACGTGCTGATTCCGAGAGGCGGAGCGGGACTGATAGATTTCGTGCGAAAAAATTCGAGCATTCCGGTGATAGAGACCGGCGCGGGCGTAGTGCATGTTTTCTTTGACGAAAGCGGAAATACGGAC
>JBAZZM010000101.1:0-3309 GCA_041658805.1 Candidatus Altimarinota bacterium
CAAGATGTATGAGGTGGATTTGACGGCTGCGAGTCAGCCGGTGGTGAGTGGCACGACGACGGTGACGGATACGAGCGTGGTTGTTCCGGTTCCTGCTGTGGGGACGACGAGTGAGGGGGGTGGGACTGCGGCGGCGACTGGGAACGTGAACTAATTACAAAACAAAAAGGTTTTAACTATTGGGAATTGTGTTAAGGTGACATGGTTTTTGCGGAAGGCAAATTGGCTTGTTTGAGAGGGGAAACAGGGGCGAAAGTGTGCACGGGCAGGAATGGAGCGTGGTTTTGCGCATGTGGCCGATGTCAATTTGACGGACGGGGATTTGTTGCGGGGTGTGGCGGCGGACCAGTACGCCGGAAGCGTGATTTTTGGTATTGGTAAGCCATTCGGATTTTGTTTGGGCTTCCCAGGAAGGCGGTGGTTTGTGTGCGCGCACAACGTCATGCAACCCCCTCCATCTCTCTCGCGATCTCCAAGCCCTCATTCGCCGGAATGACGAGGATGCGGGGACGACCGAGGTGGGTGAGGCGGGCGAGGGCTTTTTCGCGGACGTAGGAAGCTTTTTCTCCGAGCCCGCCGGTAAAGACGATGGCATCTAGGCCGTTTAGGGCGGCGGCGTAGGCGCCGATGTATTTGGCGATGTCGTATGAGAGGATTTCGATTGTGAGTTTTGCTTTTGGATTTCCTTTTTGAGCCGCTCCATAAATGTCACGCATGTCGGAGCTTATGCCGGAAAGTCCTTTGAGTCCCGATTCGAAATTGAGCAGATGTTCAATTTTCTTCAAATCCATTTTCAGTTTGTCCTTCAGATAAAAAATAATCGAAGGGTCGATCGAACCGGAGCGTGTGCCCATGGGCAGACCTTCCAGAGGAGTAAAACCCATGCTGGTGTCGATGGCTTTGCCGCCGACTGAAGCGGTGATGGAGCTGCCGTTGCCGAGGTGGCAGGAGACGATTTTTGCTTTTTTATTCTTTAGAATTTTTAAAGCTTCGCTGACAACATGTTGATGATTTATGCCGTGAAAACCGTAGCGGCGGATGCCGTGTTTTTCAAAATAAATACTTGGTAAGGCGTAAAGCTTTGCGTGGTCCGGCATGTCGGAGTAAAAGGCGGTGTCGAAAACAGCAGTCTGTTTTGTTTTCGGGAGAATTTTTTGGATGGCGAGAATACCGGAGAGGTTGGCTTTGGCATGCAGTGGCGCGAGTTCGGCGAGCGCCGTCAGTTCTTTGATAACTTTTGAATTTATGATTGTCGGTTTGATATATTTTTCACCGCCGTGCACGACGCGGTGGCCGACGGTGGAAATTTCTTTAAAACTTTTTATTGTCTTGGTTTGAATGAGCGTGTCGAGCGCGAGCTTGATCGCTTCCTTGTGATCTTTGGTTTTGCAAGGCAGTCCAAGATTTTTTTGTTTGGATTTGAAACTAAAACGGCAATTTGGAAGGCCGATGCCGTCGACTAAACCTGAAGCGATCTGGTTTAATTTCTTTCCTTCAAAAAGCTGAAATTTGACTGAAGAAGAACCGGAATTGATCGTGAGGATCAGCATTATTTAAATTACTTTATAGACGCTTCCGCCGACTTTTGGTGTACGGGCGACTTTCAGTCCTATGTCCGAGCCGGAGCGGGCCATATTTACATCGCGGCGATTGATTTGCATGGATTTGATGCTTTGTTCAAAGAGGCCTTCGGTGGTTTCAAAAAGAATTTTGTCTCCGGTATGGAGAACACTGGTAAGTTTGATCACGGCGACCTCGATTTTGTCGAAGTAGCCTTCGCATTGGCCGCAGAGTTGCATTTCGCGAATATCGGATTCGCGGACGGTGCGCAAAATAGATTCTTCTTCAAAAAGATCCTGTGATGGGAGCGTGTCGGTGAGCGGGATATTCGAAATCATTTCTTCGTAGGCCTGTTCGGGTCTTGCCCTTCTGCGTGGAGCGCGGCGGGTCCGTTTTTTGGGAACGACATTTTCAATACGGCGTTCTTTTGCCGCAATACTGCGCTTTCTTTTAAAGGCAGGAATGTTTGTTGAAACTGAATTCTCCATCATTTGGAATTAGGAACGAGGACCGGATTTAGTATAGGAGTTTTCGCTCTTCCCCGCAATCTTAGCCAGAACATTTGGAGGACGAGAACGCAAAGCTGAAAAGTTTTCAGTGGTTTGTGGATTGCTCTGACTTTGCCGACTTTGACCGCGCGGATGATGGAGGCGGAGTCTTTTTTGGCTTTAACATAAGTGTATCCGAGGCTCAAATATTTGAGAATGTGGCAATCGGAGGTTGCGACTATCGGTTTGTTCAAAGTGTAAATTTTTTTGTTTGGGTTGATGAATTTTGTGTAGCAGAAAGAATTTTCGACGGCGTCAAAAAGTTGTAAATGTTTGGTGAGGTTTTTGTGAAGGCAGGTACGGCCTGGGAAAAAAGGGTGTGCGGCGATGATCAGACAGTCGGGATGCGAGTCTCTGTATTCGGCCAATTCTTCAAAAGAGCTGACACGATAAATCTCCTCGTCGACATTGATGCCGAGGATATGCGCGTGATTGATTTCGAATTCCACAGATTTTAGGAGAATAATACCGCGCTTGCGCGCGTGGCGCTCGAGTTCGCGATTAAAAATAATCTTGCGATGGCATGTGATAGCCAGCACGTCGTAGCCTTCGCGTGCGGCTTTGCTGATGAGATCTTTTGGCGAGTGGGCAACCTGATCAACAGGATCGCCGGCGGCGTGAGTGTGAAATTGGCACTTGAGCAGCATAAAAAATTATTTACCGATATCGTCGAGAGATTGTTTTGCGTCCTTGACCGCGTCTACTGCTTTATCAATTTTTTCGATGGAATTTTCGATCTGTTCTTTGGTTTCCTTGATTTCGTTGACCGTGTCGTTCACTTCGGTTTTTACATTGTCAAAAGACTCTTTGGCGTCCGTGATTGTCTTGTCACAGGCGGAAAGCGCGAGAAGGCTTACTAAAGCTGATAGAATGAGGAGAGATTTTTTCATTTTTCAAAAAATTCTTTAAAGTTTCCGTCAAAATTTTTGAGGAAATTTTTGACGTCGAGAATATCATTTTGGGAAACGCCACGATGGACGCGTCCATTGCCGACCACTTTTTCCGTGACTTCCGGCTTTGTGTTTTTTGGAGTGAGAACGACCGTGACCAGAGTCGTGAGCTTGCAAAAATCACAGCGCATATCAAAGAGTCCTTCGTTTTGAGTGGTGGCCACGACATTGATAAATTCATCCGTGTAAACGGCTTTGCAATGCGGACATTTGCAAGTCTTTTGGAGATGCTTGAGGGCGTTTTTGATATC
>JBAZZM010000102.1:0-3306 GCA_041658805.1 Candidatus Altimarinota bacterium
ACTGTTTTATAAAGGTATCCGTCCGGCTTTGAATGTGGGGATCTCGGTTTCCCGTGTGGGATCCGCGGCTCAGACCAAAGCCATGAAAAAGGTGGCCGGCAAAATGAAACTGGAGCTGGCGCAGTATCGCGAGTTGGCGGTTTTCGCGCAGTTTGGTTCGGATCTGGACGAAGGTACGAAAAAACAATTGAACAAAGGTGACCGTCTGACCGAAATCCTGAAACAAATTCAATACGCGCCGTTTTCTCTGGAAAAACAGGTAGTGATTTTGTACGCAGGCGTGAACGATTATCTGGAAAATATACCGACTGTGAAGGTGAAGGAATATGAGGAACAGCTTTACAAATTTATCGAAGCGAAGCATGCGGAAATTTTCAAAGAGATCGCCAAAAGCAAGGAGCTGAAGCCGGAAACGGAGGAAGCTTTGAAAAAAGCTTTGAAGGAATTTAATTCACATTTTAAAGTTTAAAAATGGGAGGTTCTGTCAAAGAAATAAAGCGCAAAATCAAGTCGATCAATTCCACGCGGCAGGTGACGAAGGCAATGGAGCTGGTGGCGACTTCGAAAATGAAAAAAGCTGTGGATAACGCGGTGAGGCTGCGGGCCTACGGCTATATGGCTTTGAATATTTTGGGAAAACTTTCGGAAAAACATACCAATCTGCACAAATATTTTCAAAAACGCGAAGTGAAAAATGTTTTGGTTGTGTTTTTCACCACGGATAAAGGGCTTTGCGGAGGGTTAAATACCAATCTCTGCAAGAAAATCATGACGGTGATCAAGGAGGCCGAAGGTGGCGCGAAAATTCATATCGTCGCTTCCGGAAAAAAGGGCGCGGAGTTTTTGCGAAGAGCCGGTAAGGAAGTAGGATTTGTGTTTCCGTCTTTTTCAAACAATCCGAAATTCTCGGATATTTTCCCGATCAGCAAAGTGGCCTTGAAGGGTTTTATGAATGAAGAATACGACAAAGTGATCGTGATTTATCCTGATTTCGTTTCAACTTTACTGCAGAAACCGGTGGCCAAAGTTTTGCTGCCATTTTCGACTGATGTTTTTGCGGCGATGTTGGAAGAACTTGGTTCGAAATTCAGCAAATTCGTGAAGCCGGCGGAAAAAGATTACGACTACAAACTGGAACCGTCCGAGATGTATATCATAGAAAATATCGTGCCGCAGTTGACCGAGATGCAGCTTTATCAAGCGGTTTTGGAGGCGGCGGCCAGTGAACACAGCGCGCGGATGGTGGCGATGCAAAACGCGACCAAGGCGGCCACGGAACTGCGCGACGATTTGGTGCTGACTTATAATCAGGCGCGGCAGGCTGCGATCACCGCGGAAATCGCGGAAATCGCGTCGGGGCTGATCGCATTATCATAATAATTAATTTAAACAAAATATATGTCTGGAAAAGTATCACAAATTATCGGGGCGGTAGTGGATTGCACTTTTGAAGGGGAAGAGTTGCCTAAAATCTATGACGCTCTAAAGGTGAAAATCGGAGATGAAGTTTTGGTTTTGGAAACCCAGCAACATCTGGGCGGAAATGGTGTGCGGACGGTTGCGATGGGCACGACCGACGGCTTGAAGCGACATTCTCCAGTAGAAAATACCGGCGCGCCGATCACTGTTTCGGTGGGCAAGGAAACTCTGGGAAGAATGTTTAACGCGCTTGGCGAGCCTCTGGATGACATGCCGGAGGTAAAGACCGCGAAGAAATATCCGATTCACCGACCGGCGCCAAAATTTGACGAGCAATCGACCGAGACCGAAGTTTTGGAAACCGGTATTAAAGTTATTGACCTGATTTGTCCGATTGTAAAAGGTGGAAAGGTAGGTCTGTTTGGAGGAGCCGGTGTGGGAAAGACCGTGATTATCCAAGAGCTGATCCGCAATATCGCGCAGGAGCATGGAGGTTTTTCTGTGTTTGCCGGAGTGGGAGAGAGAAGCCGTGAAGGTAACGATCTGTATTATGAAATGAAGGGTTCCGGAGTTCTGGGAAAGACGACCTTGGTCTTCGGTCAAATGAACGAACCGCCTGGAGTACGTCAGAGAGTGGGCTTAACCGGTGTCACTATGGCCGAATATTTCCGTGATGAGGAAGGTCAGGATGTGCTGCTCTTTATCGACAATATTTTCCGGTTTACGCAGGCCGGTTCGGAGGTGTCCGCTCTGCTCGGGCGTATTCCTTCAGCCGTAGGTTATCAGCCAAATCTGGCGACGGAAATGGGTGCCTTGCAGGAGAGAATCACTTCCACAAAAAAGGGTTCGATCACTTCCATGCAGGCGATCTACGTGCCGGCGGATGATCTGACGGATCCGGCTCCGGCGACGGCTTTCGGACATCTGGACTCGACGGTGGTGTTGTCCCGCGCATTGACCGAGCTGGGTATTTATCCGGCTGTGGATCCGCTGGACAGTACTTCCACAATCCTCGCTCCGGAAATCGTGGGCAATGAACACTATGAAGTGGCCCGCGGCGTGCAGAAGATTTTGCAGAGATATAAAGATTTGCAGGATATTATCGCGATTCTCGGTATGGAAGAGCTTTCCGAAGAGGACAAGCTGACGGTGCGTCGCGCCCGCAGAATTCAAAAGTTTCTGTCCCAGCCGTTTTACGTGGCCGAGACATTTACCGGTCGTCCGGGAAAATATGTTTCGCTGAAGGAGACGGTTAAAGGATTTAAAGAGATTTTGGAGGGCAAACACGACAGTGTGGATGAAGGAGCCTTCTATATGCGCGGACTTATTTCCGAAATTCATGAAAAATTATAAATGAAGACAATCGAACTAAAAATCGTGACTCCGGACAAGGTCGTATATGACGGCGAGGTGGAAGGTGTTTCCTTCCCAACCGTGGAAGGCGAAATCACCGTTTTGCCCGGTCATATTCCGATAATTTCGGCGATCAAGCCGGGGGAATTGAAAATTAAAAAAGGCGGGAAGATCGAGTTTTTTGCGGTGGCCAAAGGCGTGATTGAAGTGGATGGGAAGAGAATCACGATGCTGGCGGACGCCGCGGAGAAGGCCGAAGATATAGATGAAAAGAGGGCGGAGGAGGCCAGGTCCAAGGCCAAAAAATTGATGGCTGAAAAGAGAGGGGACGAGGAGGGTTATACTGAAGCGATGGCGGAACTGGAGCGGGCGCTATCGCGCTTGAAAATCGCGCGCAAACGTCGTCGTGGCAGTAAAGCATCATTTGAAAATTGATCACATGGATAAAAGAGAAGTTACAGCATTGGGACTGGCTTGGAGTCTGGGTTACATGATCGTGATTCCGATTTTGATTTTTGGAGTCGGCGGCGTGAT
>JBAZZM010000103.1:0-3268 GCA_041658805.1 Candidatus Altimarinota bacterium
AACTGGCTCGGATCACTTCCATTGCCACTGTCGAAAACCAGGAATTTTTGGGCAATCAAGTTCAACTACTTTCAAAAAGTGCGGTTGAAACTCTGGTCCGCGACATTAAAACCGAGAACCAAAACGGCTTGTTTGAGCCACAAATTGAAGCAAAAAGTCTGCCCGGGCAGGAGACGCATGAGCGTAGCGAATGCGCTCCCTTTTCCAAATTGCAAAACCTCATTCTCTCTCCAGAAGTCATCGCCAAACTTTCCGAACTTCAAAATAAAGGTCTGGATGTTAACGACCTGATTTTGGAATTTTTAAAAGAAAGAGAAGAAGAAATCGAAAATGAAAAAGCCAAAATTTCAGCCAATTCCGCATTAGCGATAGCCAAAAAGCCATCAAGATACATCCCCGCCAAAACCAAAAGACTTCTTCACTCCATCCACGGCACCAAATGTGCCATCACTCATTGCCAAAAACCAGCACAAACCATTCATCACACCGCCAGATTCGCCCTATCCCAAGCCCACAATCCAAACTACCTCGCTCCGCTCTGTCACGAGCATCATCAGATCGCGCACGCGGTCGACTGGAAATTTTTTGCAATGAAAAATAATAGCTAACTCGCAAGGCGACCAAGAGCGCTACGTTGTGTTCCTTTTTGCACAGACTCCCGGAGGGCTTCATCTGCGAGCCTTTTTGCTTCTGTTCGAAGCCAGGTCCGCGCGCTGGTGATATCGCGAAAAACATGTCCAGCTAATTTTTGAACCCATTTGGGTCCCGTTCCATCTAAGGGAAGTTGGTCAAGGACAACGGCAACTCCGTGGACACTTTTATCTGGATGTGTATAAAAGGCAAATCTATAGCCTTTTAATTCCGGATGTATTTCAGTACCTCCCCAATTATTTACCGGTAAAAAATTTGATCCTCTTGCTTTCGCAGCTGCAGCCGCTTTGCTCAAGAAATCTTCACATCTGACATCAAGCATCTCCGGCAAACTTCCTGGTCCTACCCAATAGCCATCTGGACTACCTTGGCGAGTGTCATGATTCATAAGATAAGATTAACGCGATATTATTATACAATAATTCGCCTCGTAAGTAAATAGGGCGCGGCCACAAAAAAAGGCGCCATCTCCTGGATCAGCGCCCTTTTTCGGAATTTTTCCTTATTTCAACTCCACCGTAGCTCCGGCCTCTTCCAATTTCTTCTTCATTTCTTCGGCCTCGGCCTTGTCCACACCTTCTTTCAAAGGTTTTGGTGCGCCATCAACCAAGTCTTTGGCCTCTTTAAGCCCCAAACCGGTCAACTCACGGACCACCTTGATCACGGAGATCTTCTGTCCCCCTGCTGCGGCTAGAACCACAGTCTTTTTCCCGCTTCCCGCATCTGCGGCAGCTTCCCCGCCACCAGCGGCAGGAGCCATCATCATCGGAGCAGCGGCGCTGACGCCAAACTTTTCCTCCAGAGCTTTTACCAGATTGGCCAGCTCGAGAACCGGCAATTTTTCAACCAATTCCATGATTTGTTCAGCATTTTTGCTGAGTTCTACTTTCTTTGCTTCATCTGACATATTTTTGTTGGTTATGAATTAAATATTTGATAAATGTAATTAGGCCGCGGGAGCAGTTTCCGCAGGAGCGGCCTCCGCCGCAATTGGTGCAACAACAACTTCCG
This sequence comes from Candidatus Altimarinota bacterium, assembly GCA_041658805.1. Classification (GTDB taxonomy): domain Bacteria; phylum Patescibacteriota; class Gracilibacteria; order UBA1369; family LOWO2-01-FULL-3; genus JBAZZM01. The sequence continues at coordinate 1,663 of JBAZZM010000103.1, forward strand.
CCACCACCGCAGGCATCTTTTCGCTGATCGCTTTAAGCGCTCGCACAAAGCCGGAAAGCGTCCCCTGCAGTACTCCATGAAAGCCTTGAATCGGAGACTTGATGACATATAAGAATTTCGCCAGCAATTCTTCTCTTCCAGGCAACATCGCCAATGTCTTGGTCTCCGCCACACCCAGAACCCGTCCTTCAAAAAGGGCTCCACGTAGCTTCAAATTCTCGTTTTTCTTTGATGTATTGTAAATCAATTTCGCGCCCGCCAGCTCGTCTTCCATGCTGAACGCAACTGCGATCGGGCCTTCCATGACCTCCTCCGGAATTTCAGGAAAACCGGCTTCTTTAGCCGCAATCCGGATCAGGGTCTTCTTTGAAACGCCGTATTCTACGCCTTTTTCCTTGAGCTCACGGCGCATTTTGCTGATGTCTTTCACGGACATCCCACGATAATCCGCGAACACCACCGCTTTAGCGGCTTTCATCTTATCTACTAATTCTTTTAACATCTCCGCTTTTTGTGCTTTTGTTGCTGGCATAATGCGTTTTGATTAAAAAAAATCTCGACTGTCATAGACGATGTCGAGACCACGCGGCTGTTACGGTCGGCCGATTTACATTTAGCCGGCGATAAAGCCATTTTTCGTGTCTCGGCGGGTCTTGTGGAGAGCCTCACTTTAGGTCTAGTGGCCTATAAGTCCGGTACCCCTGCCTGCTGTCTATGACGGGTGCATGATAGCAAAGAATCTCTTAGTGTCAATAAAAAAGCCGGTTTCTATTGACGAAAACGACCAATCATGGTAATATCGCATGCTTTAAAACTCTCATACAAATAGCTAGCCAGTTGCTTCGTTTAGCAGTCCATCTCGTTTTCGAGTGTGGGCGGTTAGGAGGCGACTTCTCTATCTATTTAGGGAACCGTTCCGATTCGTCGGAACATGGTCCTTGAAAATCTGTGGTTACTTATATACCTCTTTTCTTACGCCGTTTTGGGCAGGAATAAGGGAGCAGCTAAACGAAGCATTTAGTTCTATTATGCTCCCTGATTCCTGTCCGAAATTGGTCGGATAGGAGGTTTGCGCAAGCCTTAGTGTACTGGTTTCTAGTGTCACACCGTTTGCCGTCAACAAAGACGGCGCGAAAGGACAATCATGTCTACTGGAATGGGTCCGGCCGACCCCAAAAAGGCCAAGGCCAAGGAAGTCCTCGCAAAGATTCGCGAGGCGAAGGAAGGTGTGGGCAACCACTCCATCGCGCAGGCAATCATGAACGTCCTGGCCGAGGTATTTGGTATGAGCACGGAGGCTAAGGTGCTGGAAGCCATCCCCAGCCTCGCCGGCCACCCCGCGAACGAGATTACGGACGAGGAGCTCGAAAGCATGATCGAGTTGGCTCTCGCCAACAAGATCACGGCCGAGGACATCGTGTCCAAGGTCGGTGAGGCTCTGAATCCTACAGAGGAAGTCGATGTCTTCGACGCCAAGCCGCCTGCCGTCCTCTCGCAGGACGAGGTAGATGCGATGTTGTCATCACTACTCGACGGCGCACCCGAAGAGCCCGAGTCCCCGGCCGCCGACGCGACCGAAGAGCCCGAAGAGCCGCCGGCCCCGCCC
>JBAZZM010000104.1:0-3190 GCA_041658805.1 Candidatus Altimarinota bacterium
GGGAGCGAGAATTGGAGAGTTCGGAGAGAGATCGATAAAAATAGTCTTGGGTTTGTGGTGGACATGGAGGTTGCGGAATACCGGAGACGGTGAAAGGGGCCGTTTTTGAAAAATGGTTTTAGGCGGCTTTTGTCGTGACCGGAGTTGGCTCGGCTGGAGCAACTGTAGTGGTGATGGTAGCTGTTGGAGCTGTGGCAAGAGTTTGTGAGGCTTGGGAAGCTGGGGATGGAGTTGGTGAGGCAGCTGGGGCCGGAGTCGCGGCGATCGCTTTTTGTTCGGTGGCGAGCTGGGCCATGGCGTTGCCGGTTGGGGCGGAAGCGGCGTTTGGTTGGCCAGGGATTTTGCTCATGTCAACAGGAGGGGTGTCGATCTCGATACCGATATGGGCGATGATTTCCTGTTCGACAAATTCTTTTTTGCGGCCGTGTTTGAGACGGGAGTATTCCTTTGCGATCTCGGCGATCTTTGGGTTTGCGCCTGTGGTGTCCCAGATCGTGGCCACGGAAAACGGTCTTGAGCTTGTGTTGTCGATGTTTAGCTTCATATACATCTTGTAATTGGAAATGCCGATGACGTCCTGTTCGGAGAGCTCCGGAGAGTATTCCTTTGTCATGTATTCAGCGTCTTCGGCACCGACTTTGAATGAGCTGATAGTACCTACGTTACCGAAAACCGCGTCGCGGATCTGGCTGGAAGTGACGCCAAATTTTGTGGTGACCAGCTGGTTGATATACTGATGGGCCATGATCAGATTGAGATGGTATTTGCGGGCCTCGGACAAGATGCCGACGAAACTTTCGGTGGCGAAATTTTGGAACTCATCGACGTAGAGAAAGAAATCTTTGCGGGTTTCCTCCGGCTCATCGGCGCGGCTCATAGCGGCCTGTTGGAGTTTGGCGACCATCACGAGACCGAGGAGCTGTGTATTCAAATCCCCTATTTTACCTTTGGAAAGTTTGACGAGCAGAATCTTTCCTTCGTCCATAACCTTGCGGAAATCAAAGGCCGATTTGGTCTGGCCGATGGTGTTGCGCATGATTGTATTCGTAATAAAGGGGCCGAATTTCGCACTGAAATAAGGGATCATTTCCTGACGTTCGCGGTCGGCGGTGTTGGCGTATTCATTCTGCCAGAAAGATTTCACGATTGGATTTTTAACTTTCTTTACCTTGTAACGGAGAAAAGCGTCGTCGGTGAAGACGCGCGGAACATCAATGAGAGTGGCGCCGTCTTCGAGGTCTTCGCAGAGAGTGAGACAGGCGTTTCGGAAGTAGTGCTGGATGCGCGGGCCAAAGATTTCGTCGCCGAAAATTTTGATGAAAATTTCAGTGGCTTGAGTGGCCACGAGATCCATTTCTTCGGGAGTGGAAGCTTCCAAAATGTTTAGGCCCATCGGGCGCTCGGTGTCGGAAGGATCAAAAATAATAACATCTTTGACGCGGTCTTTTGGAATGTATTGCATGACATCGTCGACCAGATCGCCGTGCGGATCGATGATACAGACGCCCTCTCCGTTTTTGATGTCCTGACGGGCCATGTAGGAAAGCAGGGCGGATTTACCGGAGCCGGATTTACCGATGATATAGTGATGACGGGAGCGATCGGCGCGTTTGAAATGAATGTCTTTGCGTTCGCCACGATAGAAATTGTAACCAAGGAGAATGCCTTCGTTTGAGAGGTTTACCGGAGCCGGCAAAACTTTGTAGTCCAGCCAGCGGATGACAGGAGCGTAGTTATAAATACTGCATGGGAAGTGGAACAGGCTGGCCAATTCTTCTTCTCCAAGGAGGGATTTTTTTTCACCGATCACAAAGAATAAACTGTCGCCGTCGAGCAGTCGGTTTTTGAAATTGAATAAAAAGAGCATGTCGTTGATCCAGTCGATAAAGAAAATACGACGGGTCTGGAGCCAGTTTGAGGAAGTGTCTTTAAATAAACTCAAACCGACGATCATGCCATTGCAGATTTCCTCGGCGCGGCTTTCGGTTTTGGCTGTGGCCAAGAGGCGGATGGCGGTATCGAAGCCGGTTTGAGAGGCTTTCTCACCGATGCGTTTGGCGACGTCTTCTTTTGACTGGAGCATGCGGACATAGCCGGTTTCGATGGTTTTTGGTTCGATCTGCATTTTGTCGAAACCGAGAAAAATTCCTTTGAAAATGTTGAGGATTGGGCCGATGATAGGGATTTTGATGCCTCCAAATTGTTTTTCTTTGCCTTTGAAAAACATGTCGCCAAACTCGGTGGCTTTGCGGGCCCACTTCTGCCCGACCGGAGAAACGACGATCTGGACGACGGCGGTTTCCGTGTCCTCCATTTTGGAAAAGACGTTGGTCATGCTGTTGAGCGGGTCGTTTTCAACCACCTTGTAGGTCTTCATCGGGAACCAAAATTTCTTTTCCTGAAAGGCGTAATAGCCTTTTAGCTTGTTGCCCTTTGGCAAATGCTCGTAGCGCTCCGTGGCTTGGATGTCGGCGGCGCTGTAGTAGGAAGTGATTTGTTTGATCACCAACTCCTGATAGTAGCGCGGAGTTGTGACATAAAAATCCACCACCTTGTTGTGGGAGACCAATTCGAAAGAAAAGATGTTGCTGTGGAGAATGCGGGTTCTGATGGTGTTCATCATGTTGAGCTCGCGGGTCTCGTAGAGATTGCGGAAAAACTGGGCCATGATGGCGACTTTTTCGCGGAAATCCTTTTGAGTTTCCTTTTCCTTGTCTTTTGGTGTGTCGTCTTTTGGCAGAGTGACGCGGAGATAGACGAGGTGTTTGGCTTCATAGAGATGGTAGAAAAAACGCAGATAGTGCAGAAAAAGCTTGAAGCCGATATAAATGGCAAGTATGCCAATTAGAATCTGCCATGGATTGGCGTAAATATAGTTCCAAATGTCGAGTAAAAAGGTTTTGGCCTCTTCCATGTGTTTGTTTTAGTTTTCCCTATATTATAACAGAAAAAACTACAGTTTAGAAGCCAAAATGGAGGGCAATTCGGAGATAAGAACTCGGGTTTGCTTTGTAGTGTCGCGATCGCGGAGAGTGACTTTTTTGTCTTTCAGACTGTCAAAATCGACCGTGAGGCAGAATGGGGTGCCGATTTCGTCCTGACGGCGGTAAAGTTTGCCGATAGCGCCGCCTTCGTCGTATTCGACAGCAAAGTCCTTTTTGAGGGTATCAAAGATTTTTGAGGCTATTTT
>JBAZZM010000105.1:0-3167 GCA_041658805.1 Candidatus Altimarinota bacterium
CTTCTTGGAAACCTTCCTTTACATTCCTCTTGCGCCATTCATCGGTGAGAATTTCGCGGATCTCAATCCCCCGCATGCGCTGTTCGATCCAAGCGTCCGGATAGCCTTTGGCCCGATAGAGAGCGCGAGTTCTTTTGGTTCCCAATTCCGGATCTTTGATCTCCTGAATGCGTTCGTAGCCGACGCGAGCCAGCCAGCGCTTGAATGGCTCGGCCTTTGTGGATGGGATGGACTGGATGATGCGAAAAATCCGCCTTGAAGCGGATTCTATGTTGGCGCTTGGCTACAGCTTGGAAGCCGTGAGAGGGCGAACCCTCCAAACGCCGGTCGGATGTTATCAAATTTGAGTGAAATTGTCAAAATTTCTCATAGCAGCCCACGAATGCGATCCACTTCTCGGCGCAGTATTTTTCCGTTAATTATGAAGAGACGGAATAACCGTGAAAAACGCTGTTTTTCTGTACTTTTTCACGATTATGTTGACAAAAGCGTGAAAATCGACTATACTTGGCGTATGCCAAAGATATCGAATGTGTTTAACAAAATTGGTGATTTACGAAAGCGCTACTATTTGTCGTCTGTTCACAAGGAGGCTCTTTTGACCTTGATTGGCGAGGCTGAAGTGGCGGAGCAGGTCTATAATTCAAACGCCATTGAAAATAGTACCCTGACGCTGGAGGAGACCGAAAAGATACTTCTGCAGATTGATTTGGATCGATATATTTCCGAGAGGGATATCTTTGAGGCAAAAAATCTTGCCCGTGTTGTATCGTATATTGATAAAAGGGCCAAAGAGCAAGAGTTGACTCTTGAACTGATACAATCACTGCACAAAATCCTGATCGCCAATATCCGCGATGAGGTGGCGGGTAGATTTAGAAAAGATAATGAATGGGTGCGGGTTGGAAATTATATTGCAGTTGATCCGAAGGAAATAGTGGAACGCTTGGAAAAATTGCTTGCCGAATATAATTCTACAAGTCAGGAAAATATCATAAAAAGAATTTCAAAATTTCATCTTACTTTTGAATATATTCATCCTTTTGTGGATGGCAATGGTCGTATTGGGAGAGTTCTAAATAACTATCTACTCATAAGGGAGGGCTTTGTGCCAATAAACATTAAGTTTATCGATAGAAAAATGTATTATGCCGCGTTTAAGGAATTTGATGCTGATGGATCCACCAATATAATGGAAGGAATTGTCGGAAAAGCACTTACTAACAGTTATCATAAACGCCTTGCGTATTTGGAAGGCAAAAAAATCATAACATTGAAAGACTTCGCGAAAGAGAGCAAGCTTTCGCATTCAAATCTGATCAACAAGGCTAATCGACAAACTATAGAAGCTTTTTTAGAGAGGGGCATTTGGAAAATAGGGCGTTCATAGCCACCCATAAATTCTATCCACATCCCCTGCTCCCATGGTGACGATGAGGCCGTATTTTTTGTGGTTTTTTTTGAGCCATTTGGCGGTAGAGGCCAGTCCCCCGCCGTTAGAGGCTTTGGTTTTGTTTTTCTTTATCTCGGCGACCAAGTCGTCGGGGCTGACGGTGGCTACGTCGGAGGCGCTGTCGCGGACTTCGTAGATATTTGGAATGATGACTTCGTTTACATCGGAGAACGAGGCGCCGAAGGCGCCGAGGAAGTGGTGGGTGCGGTTGTATTGGTGGGGCTGGTAGACGCAGAGAATTTTGGCTTTGGGGTGGGCGGCGCGGATGGTTGCGAGAGTGGCTTTGATTTCCGTAGGGTGATGGGCGTAGTCGTCGATGAAAGGTGTCTTGAGTTTGGTCTTTTTGTACTCCATGCGGCGCCAGGTGCCGTGGAAAAACTTGATGGCTTTGGCGATTTTTAGGGGTTTTAGGCCGAGGAGGGCGGCGGCCTGGGCGGCGAGGGCGGAGTTTGTTACGTTGAAGCCGCCGATTATGCCCGGTTTGATGTGGATTTTTTTGTCCTTGAGCGTGAGCGTGTGACCCTTGAGATTGATGGGAACGACTTTGGCTTTGATGCCTTTGGTTGCAGCTATTGAATCCTTGTCGTTTGGGTTTATGACGACGTAGCCGGTGGTTTGTTTGGCCAATTCGTTGAAAGCTTTCAGATAGTCGGCGTCGTCCTTGAAATAGTCCAAGTGGTCGGTTTCGACGTTTGTGATGATTGTGATGTATGGGTGCAGATTCAAAAAAGAGCGCTTGTATTCGCAGGCTTCGACAACCAGAAACTTGCTCTTGCCGATGCGGAAATTCTGCATTCCAAATTCCTTGAGTTTGGTGCCGATGACGACCGTGGGGTCGAGTTTATTCTTCTGTAAAATCAGAGAGACGATGGCGGTGGTTGTGGACTTGCCGTGACTGCCGCTGATGGCGATGAGTTTGTATTTCTTTGCAAAAGCGCCGAGAGCTTCTGGATAAGAGAGCGTTTTGATTTTCAATTTCCTGGCCTGAAGAAGCTCGGGGTTGTCGGGTGAGATCGCGGGAGAGTAAATTACAAGTTTGTGCTTTTTGGTGATGTTGGTGGCTTTGTGTTTGTAGGAGATTTTTGAATTTTTAAAGCTTCTCGTGATTACACTCGAAGTGGTATCGCTGCCGGAAACCTTTGCGCCTTCGGCCTGCATGAGCTTTGCCAAGGCGGAAACGCCGATGCCGCCGATGCCGATGAAATGAACGGGTTTTGTTTTCATTGGCATAAGTTTAGCGCAGAGGCTTTAAAAAAGAAACGGCGTGTGATATTTTTGGCGGGCGCATGTCATCAAGATTTTCCCACAATTCGGTTTTAACCAAAACGATTATCATCGTGGAATTTTTTCTGGTGGCGTATCTGCTGTATTCATTGACCAAAAATGTCTACAACAGCTATCTCGTGGACAAGCACATCGAGCAGTTTCAGGCCGAGAATGCCAAAATCGAAAATGAAAACAGGCAAAAGACCGAGGACTATTTGTATTTTACTTCCGAGGAATACATAGACAAAATCGCCAAGCAGAATCTGGGACTGGTAAATCCCGGTGAGGAAGTGATCGTGCTGTCGGAGGTACCGGCTGTGGCAAACGAGGATGGCGAGGAGGAAGGCGACAGTTCGGATTTTGCGCGATATTATCAGATGTCAAAGCCCAAACAGTGGTTGAATTTCTTTTTTGAGTAAGCTAGAATGTCGGAGCTTTAACGACGCGG
>JBAZZM010000106.1:0-3137 GCA_041658805.1 Candidatus Altimarinota bacterium
GGCGATGATTTCCTGTTGCGCGCATTATCTGGTAAATATTTTGCCGGTTTTAGGGGCGACAGGGTTGGTGGCGATGGTGGCCCAGTATCAGGTTGATTTGTTCTGGGTGGCGATACTTTTTAATTTGTTGGGGATTGCTTATATTTCCAATAAAATTTATGAATTTAATAAAGAACAAAAGGATGCAGCTTAAAAAAAGTTTTTTCATCGGAGTGATGGTTGTTTTATCGGTGGTCTTGTTTTCAGCTTGTCAAAAAACAGATCAGGCGGTGGTGCCTACTTTTGAATCCAAAAGCGACGATCAAGCCGGGATTACGGTGACGGTGACGCCGGTAAGTTTCGACGAGAGTTCTAATTTTGAAATAATTTTAGATACGCATAGCGGTGATCTTTCGGTCGATCTTGCCAAAGTGGCGACATTGGTTGATAGCGCGGGTAAAAGTTATTTGCCTGTTGCGTGGGAGGGTGATCCTCCGGAAGGTCATCATCGGAGCGGAATTTTGAAGTTTCCGTTGGTGGATACGGATGGTTTTGTGATCAAGATTGTGGATGTGAGCGGTGGTGAGGAGAGGGTGTTTGAATGGGGTGCCAATGATGTGACCGGCGACGAAAACGTGGCAAGTGATTCGAAAAAATTGGAGGAAACAAAGCTGGATTTGAGGTTTCCGATGAAGGAATATCATATTACAGGTTGTTCCGAAGAGGAGTTGGCTCAAGCCAAGGAATCTCTGATTGATCAGGAGGTTTCCGGCGATATTCATCCGGATCAAGTTGACGATTGTTTTCTTCTGGCCGATTATGTTTTTGCTTTAGTGAAACAGCCGAATATGAATTTTGATCTGCCGAATGTCAGAAAGTGGGAAGGGGAAGGGCATGACGCGTGGTCTGGAGTGATAGTGAAACCGGTCGACGGGGATTGGCAGGTTTTTACCAAAGTGGATGACCGATTTAACCCGATACATTTTTATAATTCGATTTATAAGAAGTATTCTTTGGATGTTGCTGATGATTCCGGTGCTGGTAGCGGGGAAGGGAAATTGATCCGGTATACTTTTCCGTTTTCGAAAAATCAATGGGAAAAATCCTGCGAGAGCTATTATGTGCCGGAGGAATATACGTTTTTCACTCTTGATTGTTGAGTGGGTTGCAGCTTTCCCAAAACAGCCCAGACTCCCTTGTGGTCAGAATGTCCGAGGATGGTTCCGTGGTCGATAGGTTCGAATCCGTTGCCGAGGATGTGATCGATGCTTTTGCAATAGATGTGGCGCATTGGGCCCGAGAAATTGCAGGTTGGTTCGTTGCCGGAAAGGCGGAGGAAATTTGAGGGTTTGAGTAACTTTTGGATGTCGTCATATTCCATGTTGAAGTCGCCCATAACCAGAAATTTGCGGTTTTTGTTTTGACGGATGAATTTGCGGACTGTTTGGATTTGTTCTTCCAAGATTCTTTTTCTCAAGGCGTTTCCCCAACTTACGGCAAAATGGACGAGCATTACATGCGTGTTAATTTTGGGAATATAAGCTTGAACGATGCCGCCGCCACCGCCCATGCCCGGGAGAGTGCTGGCGTAGATTTTGAGTCTGACGGCAATTTGTTTGCTTGGCATCTTGGTGGCGATCATCGCGGTGACGCGTTCTTTGGTGTGCGGCCAGCCGTGGCCATGACCGACATGAAAACTTTTGTAACCGAGCTTTTTGAGTGCGGTTCTAAATTCTTTTTCCTGCCAGCTGCCGAGGATTTCCGTGAGGCCGAGGATGTCTGGATTAATTTCTTTGATTACTTTGAGGGTGCGTTTGATATCGCCATGTTTTTTCATGATCTGCGGCTTGCCGAGATTGTGCCAAAAATGAATCCGCAGAAATCCGAAGAAACTGCCGTTGCCGGCATACATTTGATTGTAGGTGAGGACGGAGAGTTGGTTTTTTTTAGACTGTCTCATTTTGGGCGCTTTTTAGCTTGCTATATAAGCTGATCTCGGGCCTTTTCCCACCTGTTTGATCATCTTAATGTTTTTGAGCTTTTTTAAATGATATTGAGCTGTTCTTTTCGGGCAGGACAAAACATCCACAATGTCGTTCACATTGATTTTTCCCAATTGATCCAAGAAATCCAAAATTTTTAACTGGTCTTTTGTCAGATAGATTTGGCTTCTGATTTTTTTGGCGATTTTGTGTGTTGATAATGTGGTGATTTTTGTTCTCACATTGTCAATTTCTTCTTTGAATCCGTTGACGAAGTATTCTATCCATGATGTTAAATCTGTTCTGCGTTCCTCAAAATTTTTACCCACATTTATAGCGTTGTAATATTCCTGGCGGTTTGTGTTGTAATAATCCTCCAGCGCAAACAAGCGTCTAAAATCATATCCTCTTTCGTATAAAATCAGCGTTGCGAGAGCTCTTGCGGTACGTCCATTCCCGTCGTTAAACGGGTGTATCGCGGCAATTTCCTGGTGGGCGATGCCGGCAACAATGATTGGATTTATGTCTTTGTCTATGCTTTTTTGTAGCCAATTTATTAAATCCGTCATAAGCTTTGGAACTTTTTTTGCATCCGGTCCCGTATATATTACTTCTTGTGGCATTCCCAGTCGTCTGCGCACGACATAAATAGGTCCTTTCCTGTAGCGTCCGCATGATTCTGCGTGAAGCGTTTTTGATGTTACCAGTTTATGTATTTTGAGAATGATTTTTTCTGTAATTTTCAACTTTTTGGAAACTAATCCCTCGATGTATTTTAATGCGTTTAAATAATTTTTTACTTCGTAGATGTCGCGATCCGGAGCCTCGACTTTGCGGTGTGCGTATAAAGCGGAAACTTGTTGCATGTTTAATCCGTTTCCTTCAATTTCGGTGGAATGATGGGTCATACGGATGATCGCCTCCCGGCGCAAATGCAGTTCCTGTTGCGGCAAGATTTTTGCTTTTTCGATAATTGCTTTGGCTTCCGCTATGGAAGTGAGGGCTTTTACGATGCTGTCCGTGAGGTTGTATTTTGGGGTGAACATGCTTCCATTTTACACCTAAAAGACGAATCGCGCAATAATCGCGCAATAATCGCGCATAAGAAAATCAAACTGATAATTTGCCCATTTCACGCCGAAAGGTTGACTTAAGTCCAGTTGACGGCCAAAAGGG
>JBAZZM010000107.1:0-3063 GCA_041658805.1 Candidatus Altimarinota bacterium
GGCCATTTCTATCGCCCGCTCGGAAGTGAAAACCACTTTTCCACAGGCCGCCCCAGGCGAAGCCGGCAGGCCTTTTGTCAGCACTTCCCGTAGCGCCGTTTTCTTAATTTGCGGATGTAGCAGCTGGTTCAGTTGTTTCGCTTCCACTTTCAAAATAGCCTCTTCTTTTGAAATCAATCCCTCATCCACCATATCACAGGCTATCCTCACCGAGGCTCCAGCCGTCCGCTTCCCGCTTCTCGTCTGCAACAAAAAGAGCTTACCTTTTTCGATGGTAAACTCTATGTCTTGCATATCGCGATAATGCGCCTCCAGTAGCTCCCTCACCGCTAGTAGCTGCTCTAAAGCCTCCGGATTTACGCTCTCCAATTCCAAAATCGGTTGCGGTGTGCGAATGCCCGCCACCACGTCCTCGCCTTGCGCGTTGATCAGAAATTCTCCGTAAAGTTCTCTCTCTCCTGTTGAAGGATTGCGCGTAAACGCCACTCCGGTTCCACAACCCTCGCCCATATTCCCAAAAACCATCGCCTGGATATTTACCGCCGTCCCTTTCAGTCCGGTGATATCATGCAGTTTGCGATAAGTTTTCGCCCGCTCATTATTCCAGGAATTAAACACCGCCTCGATCGCCATTTTCAGCTGCTGTAAAGGATTTTTTGGGAATTCACCTCCCGTGCCCTCCACCACGATTTTTTTGTAAATTTCCACAAGTTTTTTTAAATCTTCCGCCGCCAGCTCGTGATCCATTTTCACCTCTTTTTCTTCTTTCAATTTTTCCAGCGCCTCTTCAAATTTTTCACGTTTCACGCTCAAGACCACATCGCCAAACATTTGAATAAACCTTCGATAGCAATCATATGCAAATCTCTCGTTGCCGGTTTTTTCCGCCAAAGCCTGCACGGTCTCGTCGTTCAGCCCCAGATTCAAAATCGTATCCATCATCCCAGGCATCGATTTGGCCGCACCGCTACGCACAGAAACCAGCAGAGGATCATCTTTTGATCCGAGCTTTTTCCCGATTTTTTTCTCCAATTTTTCCAGATTTTTTTGCAATTGTTCTCCGAATTCTTCCGGATATTTTCCATCTTCCAAAAACTTTGCGCAGACTTCCGTGCTGATCGTGAAACCAAAAGGCACCGGAATTCCGATCCGCGTCATTTCCGCCAGATGCGCGCCCTTTCCTCCGAGCAGATCCTTCATTTCTTTTCGGCCTTCATCAAAAAAATACACGAATTTTTTCAAAATATTTTCGCTCGAAACCTTACGCGCCTGGCTTTTTTTGTAACCTGTAGCCATGCCAAATTTTAAATGCCCTTGAGCTAAGTATATTTGGTCTTCATCTTTTGCTCAAGCCCTTTTAAAGCCTTTACAAAAGCCGCCTCCCGCAGTGTGCATTTCAATTCTTTGGAGATTTCGCTCACATCGTTCCAAGCTTTCACCATGATCGGTTGCAGTTTTTTAAAAACCTCTTCTTCCGACCAGTAATTGTTTTCCGCGTTTTGCAACATCTCAAAATAACTCACCGTCACGCCTCCGGCGTTTGCCAAAATATCCGGCAGAACCATCACGCCTTTTTTTGCCAGAATTTCGTCCGCCTTCGGACTGATCGGTCCGTTGGCCAATTCCAAAACGATTTTCGCTTTTACTTTTCCCGCGTTCTCGGCCGTGATCTGATTTTCCAGCGCCGCCAAAACGAGCACATCGCATTTTTCCTCAAGCAGTTCGGCGTTTGTCACCTTCCGGCAATTTTGGTCACCAAGCTCGGCATCATGCACACCGCAGTATTGCACCGATTTTTTCGTAATCTTGCATTGCATCACCTCGGCAGGATCAAACCCTTTTTTGCAGACGATCCCTCCCAGAGAATCCGATACGCCGATCACCTCATAGCCGTTCTGCGCCAGCAATTTCGCCGCGTTTCCTCCGGCATTTCCAAATCCCTGGATTATCACGCGCGTCTTTTTTCTCTCACTCTCCGGAATTATTTCATTCAAAACATATACGCCGCCCAGCGCCGTCGCCACGTCCCGCCCCTTGCTCCCGCCATTTTCCAGAGGCTTGCCGGTCACCACACCCTTCAGATCTTTTCCATGTATTTTGGAATATTCATCGGCGATCCATTCCATGATTTGCGCGTTTGTATTTACATCGGGTGCAGGTACATCTTTGTCCGGTCCCAGCACGTCAGCCATCGCACGCACATAACTGCGCGTCAGTCTTTCCAGCTCGCTATCCGAAAGCTCCTTTGGATTTACGATTATGCCGCCTTTGGCCCCACCCAGCGGTATCCCAACGACTCCACATTTGATAGTCATCCACACCGAAAGTGCCATCACCTCTTGCATATCCACTTGCTGATGATAACGAATCCCTCCCTTATACGGACCGGCCAGATTATTGTGTTGCACGCGAAAACCTTTAAAAATTTTCAAAGCCCCGTTATCCATTTTCACGGGCATGTTCACTTCCACTATTCTCTGTGGATGCGCCAATACACCCTCCAATTCAGGATTCAGATTTATCAATTTCGCCGCCCTCCGGATTTGCTCCAAAGTCCCTTCGAACAACGACATGTCATTAGCCGTTAAAAAATCTGATACCATTTTTTTGCCGGCGCTTTCAGCAGATTTACCTGATTTTCCAGAAAGTAAATTTTTTCCTGCAAAGTCGTTACCAGCCGCATGAAATTTTGCCTCTCATCGGAATGTTGCTGAACCATCTTTTCCAATGCCCGTACCAGTGCGCGGAAATCTTCACCTTCCATTCGGACATCTCCGCCATCAGTCTTGTGAACCTCTTTTTTCGTCTCATGCGTAACCTTTTTTTCCGGCTCGCCGATTCTATAAACCGCGTAAAGCGACGACCTCTCGATCAGATAATTAAAGCCCTGCGGAGTTTTGTTCCTGCGGTGGCTCAAAGTCTTTGACTTGATCGCACGGCGGATCGTCTGTATGGATTTTCCGCTTATTTCAGCCGCTTCTTGGATGCTTAGATATTCCTTGGTCATAGAAAATGAGAATTTCTTTCTTCCAATCTAATATAAAAGCTCCAATTTTCAAAATT
>JBAZZM010000108.1:0-3044 GCA_041658805.1 Candidatus Altimarinota bacterium
GAAATCAAAGGAAAAATCAGCAAAATAATATAGTAGGCGAAATAATCCGGCTGACCGAATGTCGACACCGCCCTACCCAGACTGATTTCCTGCAGATCGGCAAAGAAATACTGAATTAAGCCAAAAACAACCGTGCCAAAAAGACCGATAAACGCCCATTTTTCAAGTTTTTCCCACCCTTTTTTTGTCTGCACACTCAGAGTCAGCAGCAGAAAAAATAACAAATAATGCAACCACATATAAATTCCCTGTCCGCGAAAATAACTTCCCCAAAAACTCAACATAGGAGCGATCGAAGTGACCATCAAAACAGCAAACAGAACCAGCAAACCAACCAAAATATATCTCGCTACCCTTGTCCGCAGCGCATCCGGGATTTTTAGCGTTCCGTTCATGATCAATTCAAAACCAAAAAACATCAACGCCACCAAAACTGCGCTCCGAAACAGCACGATTTTCGGCAACTCATAATAGTTCGCCACCCAGGGAAAAACAGCAAGCGGGACGACCAACAAAAGAAAACAAATAAGCTTTACTGGCGCTGAATTCCGCATACTACTATAATATGCCCACTATCTTGGAAATATGCAAAAATTCCTGATCAAAGGCGGGCGGCCGCTCAAAGGTGAGGTCACGGTCAGCGGTTCAAAAAACGCTACCCTACCCATCCTCTGCGCCTCGCTTCTCACAAATCAAAAGATCACTTTGGAAAATGTGCCGGACATCGCCGACGTTCACTCCATGCTGGAAATTTTTCATTCAATAGGTGTCTCCACAACTTTCAAAAAAAATAAAGTCACCATCGATTCATCAAAATTGAAAAACAAGAAAATTCCCGACGAATTGGTTTGCAAAATGCGCGCCTCGATTTTGATTTTAGGGGCACTGCTCCCGCGCTTTGGCGAGGTCGACATTGCTTTCCCGGGAGGCTGCGTGCTGGGCAAGCGAAATGTCTCCGCACACACTCACGCCTTTCGTGCTCTGGGTTGCAAAGTTTTAGACGAAGCAAATCGGCTTCATATAAAAGTTGCTAAACTCAAAGGCGCGAAGATTATCCTTCCGGAATCCAGCGTCACAGCTACGGAAAACGCCATCATGGCCGCTGTTTTGGCCACAGGAAAGACCGAGATCCATCTGGCCGCCGCCGAGCCTCATGTTCAGGATCTCTGTCATTTTTTGAATAAAATGGGCGCCAAAATATCCGGCATCGGCACGACAAATATTGAAATCACAGGAGTGAAATCTCTTCATGGCGCCACTCACAAAATCACCGGCGATTATCTGGAAGCCGGCACCTTTGCCATCGCCGCCGCCGCCACCAAAGGTGAAATCAAAATCAAAGGAATTGATCCCGAACATCTCGATATTTTTTGGCAGAAGTTTAGCGAGCTCGGCGTCAAATTTTCCCTAGGCAAAGACTTCGTCCACATTTTCCCTTCCCGTGAATTAAATTCCATCCGCACTCTCCAAACCGCAGTCTATCCGGGTTTTCCGACTGATCTGCAGGCCCCTTTTACTGTCTTGCTCACGCAGGCCGCCGGAGTCTGTAAAGTTTTTGAAACTCTTTTTGAAGGCCGTTTAAATTATCTTTTTGAATTGGAAAAAATGGGCGCCCGTGTTGAATTGCTCAATCCTCATCAGGCCCTCGTCATCGGCCCCCGCAAATTAAAAGGCATTCCAATAGCCTCCATCGACATCCGCGCCGGAGCCGCCATGGTCATCGCCGCGCTCATCGCCGACGGCAAAACTGAAATCTCAAACATCGATTACATCGATCGCGGCTATGAAAGCATCGACAAAAAGCTCCGCTCACTCGGTGCCGACATCACCAGACTCTAAAATACAAATTCAATGCGGCCTTCTGTATCCGTCCGTCTGATTTCCCGAACTCCGGCCCTATACAAATTTCGCAAAGTTTCCGGATGCGGATGTCCGTAGCTATTGTCTTTTCCTGCAGAAATAACCGCGATTTCCGGCCGCACCTTTGCCAAAAATTCCGGCGAAGACGAGGTCTTACTCCCATGATGTCCGGCTTTATAAATTTCCGCCCGCAGATTTTGACCCGACTTTACCAGCTCATGCTCCATCACCTCCTCCAAATCTCCAGTCAACAAAATCGAATGCCCGTCATATGTCACACGCAAAGATACGGAGGTGTCATTTGTGTTATCAACACTCTCACCTTCAACCGATTCCAAAGGAAAAATCACGTCAAAAAACACATCGCCAAATTGAAAGTCAGTCGACTTCTCGGCAATAAAAACCGGCATTCTCTCCTCATTCACATCTTTCAAAAGCTCGGTATAATCACTCTTTGGCGCTCTCACGCCATTATACAAAAAACCGCCAACATCATACTTTTTCATCACGGCTGGCAAGCCACCAATATGATCCGCGTCCGGATGCGTCGCCACCACCATATCCAAAGATCGGTCAAAAAACGGCATCACCTCGCCCAGCTCTTCAATCACTTTTCCGCCACGCCCGCCATCCACCAAAATCTGGCTGTTATCCGGAGTCTTGATCAAAATCGCGTCGCCCTGTCCCACATCCAAAAAATAAATATGAAACCGCTCATCCGGCAGCTGCCAAAAAAGCATAAAGAAAGACGCGTATCCGAGAATCAAAAAACCAAGCCAGGCTTTTAAATATTTATCTTTCATGCCTGACCTATAACACAGACTTCTTAAAAAAGTTTAAAATTTTTCTTAAGCCTTTTTCTTTCTGAAAAGTCTTCCCAGTCCCAATGAAACGAGCACAAGTCCAAGCATTGCCGGACCGGTTTCCGCCAGCATCACTTTAGTGACCACGCCTTTGCTTTCGTTGCCGGCGGCGTCAGTCTGGGTCAGTTTGAACCAGTAGTCGCCAGGTTCCAAACCTTTTACAGTGTCGGAATTTTCACCGCTGTCCACAGTATCGTCTTTTTCAAAACTCTCATCATCACCTTCACTCACATACAAAGTCTGTTCAGCCGTGTCTGTCTCATTTTCGGCCGGATTTTCCCAGCCCAGTTTCACATTATATTTTTGCGCTTCGGCCACGAT
>JBAZZM010000109.1:0-3025 GCA_041658805.1 Candidatus Altimarinota bacterium
CTCAGCCAAAACCAGAAAACTCCTTCACGCCGAATACGGTACAAAGTGCGCCATCTCCCACTGTCAAAAACCCGCACAAACCATCCATCACACCGCCCGATTCGCCCTTTCCCAAGCCCACGATCCTCACTATCTCGCCCCGCTTTGCCACGAGCATCACCTCATCGCTCACACCATTGACAGGAAATTTCTGAGCAAAAATAAAGCGTCCATGAGTTGAAACGCCGGCCGCACTACCTGCTGTTCCACCGGCTGAAAAAAATCGGTAAAACCAAAATCGGCCAAACCGCACAAACCATTCATCACCCATCCGGCCACGACACTCACCGGTCAGCTTTATCGAAATTCCCACTGGATCAGCTTCAGCAGATTTTTGATCTGCGGCTGGAAGTTTTTTGGATAGGAAAACGCGTAGATATAATTGTTGATCCTCACGACCAAAAAAGCCGTCGAAGTTCTTTCAGTATCGTTGAAATAAAAAGAGCCCGCCCCGAAATCATTGGTTTCGTTCACGCTCGAGCCTTTCACATCCGTGGCCCGTGTCTTCAGCACCTTGTAGACATCAGTAGCGCCGCTGTTCGGCCCCATTTTAAAAACATATACCTTGGCAAAAAGCGCATCTTTACTGCGGATCAGCGTCTCTTGCACACTCACGTCAAACAGGTCTCCCACCTGTATACTTTTGAATAGGAAACCGTCGAATTCCTCGTCCTGCAGATAGGCCTCGGTCGTAAAACCGGCGGCTTTTACTTGTTCCTGACTGATAAAAACATTTGGCGTGGATGTCTCCGTCGGCGTGGCCACGAAATCCGGATTTTCAAAATCCGGCACGTCCAGCGTGCTTTCTTTTGGAGTCGGCAAAGTCACTATTTCCGGATCCACCACGTCCAGCTCTTCGCTGCTGGCTCCGTCCGGATCATTCCTCAAAACATTTTCCGGATCTTCAGTAACGACTGTTTCTTCCACGGCCGGAACTTCCAAATCCGCGCCCAGCACATTTGTCTCGGTGATTTTACTCAAATCCAGATCTTTCGGCAGGCTCAAACTCAAATTTTCCTCACCATTGTCAAATGTCGGCAGATAGCGGTTTACCACGGTTTCAGCCACCATGACCACCACCACCACCGTCAAAAGCACTGTGAAAATTGTAAACTTTTTCATAAATCCGGCGAGGGGAAATTTCCTCACCATACTACGAAACAACTTTGAAAAAAGCAAGAAGCTACTTCTTCTTTACCTGTGTGAATTCCAATTCTACAGGCGTTTCCCGTCCGAAGATTGTAATCAAAACTTTCACGCGGCCTTTTTCCTCGTCTATTGTGTTGATCAAACCGTCATAGTTGGCGAACGGCCCGCCCAGCACGATCACATTGTCACCGACTGCAAAGTCGATTTTGAACTTTGGCTCTGCCTGGCCCATATGTCGCTTGATCACTTTCCATTCTTCCGGCGAAACCGGAATCGGAATCGTACCTGAACCCACGAAACCGGTCACATTTGGCGTATTTCGTACCACATACCAGCTATCGTCGGTCACAATCATATCCACCAGCACATAACCGGGAAAAATCCGCTTTTCCTCGGTCACCGGCTGGCCTTTTTTGATCACGATTTGGGTCTCTTTTGGTACCACCACGTCAAAAATCATATCCTGCATTCCGAGAGATTCGATACGCTGCTGAAGAGCCTCACGCACGGCGTCCTCATAACCTGAATAGGTGTGAATTACATACCAGTTTCGACCTGTGCCTCCGACTTGACGGGCCATTATGCGCTGATTTTAAGAAGATAATTGTAGAGCTCGTTAAGGCCAAAATCGAGCGCCCCGATCACAATCGCCATCAAAATACAGAATACAAACACGATAATCGTCAGCCTGATGGCCTGATTTTTGGTCGGCCAGGTCACACGGCGCAGCTCTTCGATGCTTGATTTTACGTAGTTTGTGAGGAAATTTGCTTTCATAGTCGATTTATTTGGCTACTTTTAAAAAGCCAGGCTTTTCCAAGCAGAAACAATATAGCATCAATCCATCGGAAATTGCAAGACGATGGCTAAAACCGCCATTTCTCGCTTGTTAAAGCTGAAAAAATGTGCTAGAATATAAAGAAATATAAAACAAAAACATGCGTCGTGTCGCCAAATTCTTTTTGGAATTCGCCCTGCTGGCCACGCTGATCACGATTTTGACCCAATTCAGCGCCTTTGCCGCCGAGAATCTGCCTTTCCTCCAGCAAACCGTCGATATTTATATCAAGGGCCAAATTCCCGGTCCCGCCGACCCGAAAAGTATAAATAGCATCGAAACTCTCAAAACACTCGTTCTTGTCGATATCCTCGGCTATGTCAAAATCATCGTCGCCGTCATCGGCATTCTGTATATCACTATCGCCGGTGCCAGACTGGTAATGCAGGGCGACAATGAGGAAACCGCCACCACCGCCAAAAAAGCCATTACTTATATTATCCTCGCTTTTGTGATGATCAGCATGAGTCAGGAATTCGCCAAGATTTTTGACATGGGAAATAAAACTCTGATCCAGACCCCCAGCGAAATCCTGAAACGCGTCAAACTTTTCGATCAGGACGTCAAAGTCATCATCACTTTTATCAAATATCTGCTCGGCGCTTTTGCCACGCTGATGATTGTCCGTGCCGGCATCAAGATGGTCACAAAAAGCGGTGACGAGGAGGAAATGGGTAAACAAAAAACCGCTATCGCGCTGGCTTCCGCCGGACTTGTCCTGACTTATCTCGGCGGCATTTTTATCGATAAGGTTTTTTATCGCGTCGACAAGGAAGTTTACACCGGCATTTCCGGCATTCAAATTTCCACCGATCCGGCCAAAGGCGTCAGTGAAATCGTCGGTATCACAAATTTCATCGTCAGCTTCGTCGGCCCGATCGCCGTCCTGGCGCTGATGGCCGCCGCTCTGATGTATATCACCGCCGGTGGTGAAGAGGGCCAAACTGAAAAAGCCAAACGGATTTTGATCGCCACAGTTATCGGCATCGCGATTATCTA
>JBAZZM010000110.1:0-2992 GCA_041658805.1 Candidatus Altimarinota bacterium
TTCTGGTAGCGGAGATTATATGAAACTTCCATCTGAAAACGGCATATTGAAAGAAGCCGCGTGGATTCTAGCGCACGCCTCCGTCTTTGTAAAGACCAAACCGCTGTCACCGGCCTCCACAGCCCACATGTGTCCAGAAATTTTCTCCCCATTGTCCCAATTTCACCCACTCGTCGCCAAACTTCTCTGCTTTTGAAAATTCACGTCCAGACTATGCGCGATCACATGATGTTCGTGGCAAAGAGGCGCCATGAGATATGGATTATGTGCTTTTATCAATCCAAATCTCGCCGTATGGTGCAAAGTCTTGGACATTTTTTTACAATTTGGAACGGCGCATTTTTTCCCAAATTCTTCATCCAAAACTTTTTTCACTTTTGACGGAATATATCTCGTAGTCGCTTTTCCCGCTTTCTCCCTTTCGCAAAACTCTCGCACGATTTCAGCTTTTTTCTCTTCAATCTCCTGCTCTCGCTTTTCCAAAAATTCCAAAATCAACTCATTCACATCAATTCCTTTGTTTTGAAGTACGGAAAGTTTGGCGATAACTTCAGTGGAGAGCTTGAGATTTTCGATTCTGTGCCCGGGCACAGAATTGCCATCGTTTTGCGTCTTAAATAAGCCATTTTGATTTGCAAATTTGATATCACGGACAAAAGTCTCGACAGCCGCTTTTGAAAGTTGTTCGGCTTGGTTCATTAAAATTTCCTGATTCTCTATCGTGGCTACGGAAGCTATTCTGGCAAGTTTATTTGCACTGATTTTTCCAGAAACCAACGCTTCGCGTAAAGCAGGTTTGTCCTCGAAATTTCTTTCCAATTGTAAAACTCTTTGGACCTGTTCTTTGCTTACTCCCGCCAATTTTGCAGCAAATTCAAAAATCGAACCAAAACCTTTTTTTTCATACAACTTTCTGCGATTCACTTCCGGCAATAGTCCGATGAATTTTCTTCTCCACTCCAACGCCCTCGCGCCATACATTTTGCATAGCTCATACAGTTTTTCATCAGTCATGTTTTTCATAGATCTCTTGGTTAAATAATAGATGATTGATGCTCCAATTTTAGCTTTCTATAGCCGAAAATCAAGAATTCGGACTGGCGAAAAACCCTCAAATATTGCACGATAAAACTCGATTTTTGCGCTTGTGTAAGAGGTAAACAGTGCTTGCGTGAAAAGTAAAACATGACGAAGCGATAATTGACTTCTCCTTTATCCCAAGCTCCAAACCGCCATTTGCTATAACGAAATAAAATGCCGTAGTCACATTTGCCGCCCACTTTTAAAAATGATACACTTCGCACCACATTCCGTTATAAAAAACATGAAAAAGATTTACAGCATTGTCTCGATTTCTCTTGCCGTCCTCCTCTCCATCACCATCTTCTCAACCAACTCCGCCTTCGCTGACGACGTCACTCTCTCCGACATCAAAAAATCCGATTCTGAATTTACAACAGTCGGTATGACTTGGCAGGAGACAGCGCCAAACGAAACAGATGTCGATCTCGAGGCCCGTGTCCGCCAAAACGGCACCTGGACCGGGTGGCTGACAATGGAGAAAGAGCCTTCATATCAAAGCGGTGATTACTCCGAATATTTTGCCACCCTTTCCAGCAATCCCGCCGACGCCTTCCAGTATAAATTTACACTCTACAACAATGGGATTTCCAAACCCGTCATCAAAAATGTGCAATGGACTTTCATCAGAAGCGCGCCAGCGATTTCATATACTTCAAATCTGCTCGCCACCAAAGGCGCTAATTTTGCGCTTGCGGCCGGCGATTCCGGCGTGATCTCCCGCGAGCAATGGGGCGCCAACGAAGATTATCGCTATCTCGACGACAACGGCACCGAGCCCGATCTGATCGAAATCGATGATACTACCTACAAACAGTTCGCCGATGAGCTTAAATATTCCCGCGTGGTTGAAAAAGATTCCAAAGGAAATAAATACAAATGGCCTTTGCAATATCCGGAAAAGGTCAAAAAAGTCATCATTCACCACACCGCCACCACCAGCGATCTCGAAAATCCGGCACAGGCAATCCGCGATATTTACTACTATCATGCGGTTACCCGTGGCTGGGGTGACATCGGCTACAACTATCTCGTTGATCAGTCCGGCAAGATTTATGAAGGCCGCGCCGGCGGCGAAGGCGTGATCGGCGCACATGCCGGCATCGGCAACAACGGCTCCATCGGCATCGCTGTTCTCGGCAACTATGAAGATACCGATGTGCCCAAATCCGTGATCGGCGCTCTTGGCAGTTTTATTCAAAAGAAAGCCAAAATTCACGACATCGATCCATCCGGCATTTCCAAGTTTCGCGGCAAAGATATGTCCAACATTTTCGGCCACAAGGACATCATGAAAACTTCCTGTCCCGGCACTTATCTTTATGAAAAATTGCCCATCCTCCGGACTCTCGCCAAAAAACAGATGGCTGAAAAAAACAAGTTCACGAAAGATTACGATTTTCAGGATCAGTCCGACGTTTACTATGTCGAGCTCACGCCAAACGAAGTCAAAGATGTCACCATCAAGATGGAAAATATCGGTAAAATCACTTGGGATTCCAAAACTTTTATCGTCGTTGACGACAATCCCGCTTTCAAAGACATAGTCACTTTTCCGTCCGCGAAAGGCGTAGAACTCGCCCGCATGAAAGAATCTTCTGTGAAACCCGGCGACACAGCCACCTTTAATTTTCAGGTTAAGGCAGGCAAGAAGGGGGAGACCGTCTATATGAATATCGCGCCACTCGTCAACGGCACGCGCAAGATCAGCGACTATATCGTCTTGCCGGTCGCGGTCCAGCAAAGCGATTTTAAATATGAATTTATCGATTCCAAATTTCCGGCCACCATGGCGCCCGACACAACTTTTGATGCTTGGGTGAAACTGAAAAATACAGGCAACACCACATGGCGCAAAACCGGCGAAAACACAGTTTTACTCGGAACCGACCATGAACGTGACCGAAAGAGT
>JBAZZM010000111.1:0-2941 GCA_041658805.1 Candidatus Altimarinota bacterium
TCCCGTCCCGCAAGTCCCGCACCCGCCGCTTGAACAACTCCCTCCTTCGCCCAGATCCATTTTCAAGCTATAACTCTCCACAAGTTTTTCAGCCATTCCCGTGTATTTTTCCGGCGTCAGCTCCAGAAGTCTATGTTTATCCGCGGCCGGAATCTTCAAACTTTTCACGAATTTATGAATCGCCGCTTTGCTCATCCCACCCTTTCCCCTGGTCAGCGCCTTCAATTTTTCATACGAATTCGGCACCAGATTTTTCCTCATCACAGTCTGGATCGGCTCGGCTAGTAGCTCCCAGTGATCCTTCAAATCCCCTTGTATAACTTTTTTATTCACCTCGCACTTCTGAATGCCTTTCAATAGGGATTTAAAAGCCAAAATCGAATAAGCAAACGCCGTTCCTGAATTCCTCAAAACCGTCGAATCCGAGAGGTCTCTCTGCATCCTCGAAATCGGCAATTTCTCCGAAAAATGAGTAAACAAACTGTTTGCAATTCCCAAATTTCCCTCCGCGTTTTCAAAATCAATCGGGTTCACTTTGTGCGGCATCGTCGACGAACCCACCTCGCCCTCCACCAGCACCTGCCCGAAATAATTCATACTGATATAAGTCCAAAAATCTCTCGATAAATCGATCAAAATCGTATTCATTCTTTTCATCGAATCAAAAACCCGCGCGTAACTGTCATGAGGCTCGATCTGCGTCGTATACTGATTGAAATCCAGCCCCAAAGTTTGCACAAATCGTTTGCTGGAAGCCAACCAATCCACTTCAGGATAGGAAGCATAGTGCGCGTTATAGTTCCCAACCGCGCCGTTTATTTTGCCCACAAAATAATTTCCCGAACTAAGCACACTCATTTCTTTTTCAATTCTCGCCACATAATTGATCAACTCTTTTCCAAGAGTCGTCGGTGAAGCCGGCTGACCATGCGTCCGCGCCAACATCGCCACTTTGCGATTGTCCACCGCCATCGCGTAAAGCGCCTGCACCACACCGGCAACCATCGGCACATATTCCCTTTCCGTAAAATCCCGGAACATGCAGGTATAAGCCAGATTATTGATATCCTCCGAGGTACAACCAAAATGAATAAATTCCAGATATTTTTCCACAGGACCGTTTTTCAAACACTCTTTCATGTAATACTCGCAAGCTTTCACATCGTGATTCGTCGTCTTCTCAATCTCTTTCACGCGCTTTGCCCCGATCACATCAAATTGCTCGTAAATACTCCGGAGAATCCTAAGCTCCGCCGGTTTCAACGGATGCGTTCCTTTCAATTGCACATCATTAAACAGAAAAATAAACCACTCAATTTCCATCAAAATCCGGTACCTGTTTAGCGCCGCCTCCGAAAAATACTGTCCGAGATAATCGACTTTTTCGGCATAACGTCCGTCCAACGGTGATATCGCCAATAAATTGTGATCGTTACTCATGATTAAAATTTAGCTTTAATTTCCGCGATTCGTTTCGCCACTTTTTTGCTTAAACCGGCATCATTCAATGCCAGAATCCGGATCGCCGCCATCGCCGCATTTTGCGGATCAACTACAGTCAAAACCGGCGTATCACTTGGCATCATCAGCGTGCTGTTGATATTGATCATAAAATCCTCCTTGCTTTGAAATGGCGGACAGGCAATCACCGGATGAATACTGTTTGCCGCCGTCACTCCAGACAGACCGTTTGAACGCCCCGCGATCGTGATATAAACCAGATTTTTCTCTTTTTTGTTGTTCTTCTGCACAATCGCAAAAACTTTTTCCGGCACCTTGTGTGCCGAAGCCTCAATAATTTCATACTTGATTTTCCACTCTTTCAAATGCGCGGCGATTTTCCCCGCGAATTCCGTATCCGATTTTGAACCTAATAAAAATACCACTTTCATATTAAAAATATTTACTTAAATTTTTCTTTAATCTTTCGTGCACATCACCAACCTCGGCCACAAAAGTCTGGCCGGTGATCATCTCATAAGCTTCAATATAACGCCTCGCCGTTTCCACGCGGATATCATCCGGCACCTTTGGAATCTCCCCCTCACCAATAAATCCTCTTTCCGCAAGCCACTCCCTCAAATACTCTTTATCGATTTTTTTCTGCTCCTCGCCGGCCCGCAGTCTCGCCTCGTATTCATTCGCAAACCAAAACCTCGAGGAATCCGGAGTATGAATTTCGTCAATCAGCATAATTTCCCCGTTTTCATCCACTCCAAATTCATATTTTGTATCCACCAAAATAATTCCCTGTTTGGCACAAATCTCCACACCTCTCAAATACAACTGCATCGCTTTCGCCGCCATCAGATCAAACTGTTCGGCTGAAAGAACTCCCCTTTCCAATATCTGCTCGCGTGATACCGACTCGTCATGTCCGCCGTGTTCGGCCTTCGTCGACGGCGTAATTATCGGTTTTTCAAATTTCTGATTTTTCACCATTCCGTCACTCAATTTATTCCCACAAAAATCCCGCACACCTTTTTCGTAGTGATACCAGACGCTTGTCGAAGTCACACCGGTCAGATATCCGCGCACCACCATTTCCACCGGCAAAGCCTTGCAAAGTTTCGCCGTCACCACATTCGGATCCGGAAACTCGATCACATGGTTGGCCATGATATCCTTCGTCTCTTCAAACCAAAACTTGGCCATCTGATTTAGCACCTGCCCCTTGAAAGGAATCTGCGTGATCACATGGTCAAAAGCCGACAACCGGTCGGTCACGATGATAATCCTCCGCCCGTCTTTGGAATAATTATCCCGAACCTTACCTTCATACTTCTCACCCAGTCCCTCAAAATCCGTCCCCGCAAGACAATAAGGAATCTGCGCGGCAAGTTGTTCAGTCGTGAGCATAAATGAGGAAATTAGATGCTTGAAGCCTTAAGCACTATAATAATAGGGAAAATAGTGGAAGTAATCAAGATATTGGTGGGCG
>JBAZZM010000112.1:0-2846 GCA_041658805.1 Candidatus Altimarinota bacterium
TACCATCGATCATTTCGTTCTTCTCAACCGCGCGCCCACTCTGCACCGTCTCGGTATTCAGGCCTTCCAGCCTGTTTTGATTGAAGGTAAAGCCATTCAGGTTCATCCGCTGGTTTGTACCGCTTTCAACGCCGACTTTGATGGTGACCAGATGGCCGTGCACGTCCCGCTTTCCACCGGCGCTCAAAAAGAAGCTCACGAACTCATGCTTTCCGCGCACAATCTGCTCAAACCTTCCGCCGGCGAACCTATCGTCACTCCGACTCAAGACATGGTTCTCGGTTGCTACTATCTCACCAGACTTACAAAGGGCCTCAAAGGCGAAGGCATGCAATTTGCCGATATTGAAGAAGCCGTCCTCGCTTACCAAACTGATCATGTGCATCTTCAGGCTCCTATCAAATGCCGTTTCCGCGGCGAGATTCGCGAGACCACCGTCGGCCGATTGATTTTCAACAGTCAGGTTCCGGAGGAAATGCCATTCGAAAATCAGGCCATGGGCAAAAAACAATTATCCAACCTCGTTTCCGAATGTTTTGAAAAATCGGGCATAAAGAAAACAGCGATTCTCGTAGACAATTTGAAAGACATCGGCTTTCGTTTTGCCACACGTTCAGGCATCACCATCAGTCAGGCTGACATGATGGTTCCGAAAGAAAAAGACAAGATCGTGGAAGAAAGTTCGGAGGTGGTCCGTCAGATCAACAACCAATTCTGGAAAGGTCTGATCACCGAAAACGAGCGTTATCAGCACACAATTTCCGTTTGGTCAAAAGCCAAATCCGAAATCACCAAATACATGATCAACGAGTTCGACGAGAACAACAACATTTTCTACATGGTCGATTCCGGCGCCCGAGGCAACTGGGGCCAGATCGCACAGCTCTGCGGTATCAAAGGCCTCGTCGCAAACCCGGCAGGCAAAACTATCGAGCTCCCGATCAAGTCCAGTTTGAAAGAAGGCTTCTCAATTTTGGAATACTTCATCGCCACGCACGGAGGACGCAAAGGTAAATCCGATACAGCTTTGAAAACGGCTGAAGCCGGTTACCTGACACGTCGTTTGGTTGACGCCAGTCAGGACATTGTGATTCGTGAAGAAGATTGCGGCAGTGAAAATTCTCATGAAATCACCCGCGAGGAATCCGAAATCATCGGTGAAAAATTTGAAGTCCGCGTCTACGGACGAACCATCGCCGAAGATATGAAAGATCCGAAAACAGGAAAAATTCTCGCAAAGAAAGGCGAGATCGTTGAAAAGGAAACTCTCAAACGCATCATCGAAAGCAAGGTCGATCACTTGAGGGTGCAATCGATCATGACCTGCCAGACCGAGAGCGGAGTCTGCATGAAATGTTACGGCAAAGATCTCGGTACAAACAAAGTTGTCGAGATCGGAACCGCTGTCGGCATCATCGCCGCCCAGAGCATCGGTGAACCGGGAACCCAGCTGACCATGAGAACCTTCCACATGGGAGGTATCGCTACGGAAGGCGGAGATATTACCCAGGGTTTGACCCGCGTTGAAGAACTTTTTGAAGCCAGAATGCCAAAGAGTCCGGCCGTAATTTCTGAAATCGACGGCATCGTCAGCGTTCATCAAAAAGGCAAACTGACTGAAATCACAGTCACTTCCCACGAACCGGTCGAACTCACCTATACTTTTGGTGAAGACATGAAACCGGTCGTCAAAGTCGGAGACAAAATCAAAGAAAAGACTGTTTTGGCCAAAGCCGACGAACACAAGTCAAATGTAAAAGCCTCCGAAGCCGGCAAAGTTGTGCGCATCGTAGACAACTACATCATCATCCGCAGTCACGGTCAGGTGGTCAAAACTTACGTCGCTCCGACCGGACGCACAGTCAAAGTAAAAAGCCGTGCCTCGGTCAAAAAAGGCCAGGCCCTGACAACAGGCCACTTGGATTTGAGACAACTCATGACACTCACCGACACATACACCGTCCAAAAATACATCGTCAACGAAGTTCAAAGTATCTACGCCTCACAAGGTCAGAGCATCAATGACAAGCACATTGAAATCATCGCCCGCCAAATGCTTTCCAAAGTGCGCGTTATCGATTCCGGCGACACCGAGCTTCTCCCCGGCGAAATTTTGGACATCATCCACTTCCGCAAAATCAACGAAGGCTATACAAAGAAAAAGAAGAAACCGGCCATCGCCGAACGTTTGCTCCTTGGACTGACACGCGTTTCTCTTTACACCGATAGTTGGCTTTCTGCAGCCTCTTTCCAGGAAACCATCCGTGTCCTTGTCGAAGCTTCTACGACAAACCGCATCGACAAACTCGCGGGCTTAAAAGAAAACGTGATCATCGGCAAACTGATTCCTGCCGGCGAAATTTACCGCCGCAAAAATCCGAAAGTTCTGCCAAAGGTCACAGCCAAGGAAGAAAAAGCCGAAGCCGAAAAACAAGCCGAAAACGCTATTTCCAGCGAGGCCTACGAAAATCTATTGCCTGTCATATAGTTTTAATATAAATTAAGCGGGCTTTTATGCCAACAATCAACCAATTAATCAGAAATCCGCGTCGCACGCCAAAGAGAAAGAGCAAGTCTCCGGCGCTCCAATTTGTCTTCAATCATTTGAAGAATCGCGGAGTCGGACTGCCTTGTCCTTTCAAACGGGGCGTCTGCACAAAGGTCACGACCATGACTCCGAAAAAACCGAACTCGGCTCTGCGAAAGATCGCCCGCGTTCGTCTGACAAACGGCATGGAAGTCAACGCTTATATCCCGGGCGAAGGCCACAATCTGCAGGAACACTCGGTTGTGATGATCCGTGGCGGTCGTGTAAAAGATCTTCCGGGTATCCGTTACCATATCAT
>JBAZZM010000113.1:0-2799 GCA_041658805.1 Candidatus Altimarinota bacterium
AATAGTGATAACAGAGCTTTTTCTTTCTCCGAATTTTCAGCTCGCCGACAGCGTAAAGTCCCAGCGCGATTTCCTCCGGTTTTCCGGATGCGTGTAAAAAGGAATCAATCACAAACAGCGCCTCGTCTTCATTTTCACCGATTCTGCCCAGCGCCACCGCCGCGTTGATTCTTTGTTTTTTATCTTTCGATTTCAAATAAGGCAAAACCAAATCCGTCACCGCCTTGTCCTCGTATTTTCCCAGCGCCGCGATTGCGTCAGCTTTTAGCGTTCCCCTCGCCGTTTTTAGAACATGGCTCAAAAATTCCAGCGTGGCAATCGAGCTCAAATTTCCCAGCAAAGTCACGATTTTGGATCTGGCCAATTCATTACGATCCCGTTGATAAAGATTTTTCAATTCCTCCACAAGCTGATAGCGCAGATACAAAAACTTTTCCGATTTTTTCTCGAAATTTCCATACGCATAAAGGGCGTCCAGCGCTCCGTTGCGCAGCTCGGAAATGTCGGATTTAAAACAGGCCATGATTTCTTTCACCGCTTCCATATCCTGCAATTCGCCAAAAGCTTTCAGCACATGCAGTCTGATAGCCGGTGGCTCGTGCTTGTCCAGCAAAATTTCTGTCAATTCCGGCAGAGCACTCCTGTGACCTCTCTGCGCCAGAATATCAATCGCGTTCATCCTCAATTTTCGGTCTTTTTCATTTTTCAAATCCGCCAAAGCGGCCTTCGTATATTTGTCCTGCATCAGAGTCGTCAGCGTCAAAAAGAGCAGTGTCACAGCCAGCAAAGTTACATTCACAGCCAAAACGAGTCTCGCATCGCTAACCAGCAGTTGGATCACGATCAAAAGTCCTGTTCCAAGAAGCGCGCCCACCGGACGCACAATTCCCTCCAAAAACTCGCGCACATGTTCACGCACGTGTTCTTTCACCGCGTAATACGAACTGTGATAGGCGTTGGTAAACAAAATCGTCGTCACGTTAAAATTATTTTTGGCCAGAACCGCGCTGTAAAATCCGAAATTCCAAAACATTCCAACCAGCGACAACACCGTCACCACCGGATGCAAAATCATCGTGCCCACGATTCCAAGCGACTTGATCATTCTCCCGCCCAAAAACAGCTGAATCAGGAGCGCGAAACCGCTGAACAGCGTGAACAAAATACCCAAGTCGTGTACCAAAGCGTGCTCAAATCCGCTTCCGCCTTCCAGCACCACATGAGCCACATTTTGATAAACCGCCTTCATGTATTGAAACTCTACCAAATTATACAAAACCCATTGCAGGAGAATCACCAAAAGCAAAATTTTTATGAATGATAAATGCTTCGCACCGCCGAGTTCATTGCGAATTTTTTTCAAAAAGCCGAGCGAAGACTTCTCTTTTTCCTCTCCTTTTTTCAGCATATTCACCTCGGCCACCAGATTTTCATAAAAGAGCAAACATGGCACAATCAAAAACAAAGTTCCAATCCACACATATACAAACCTGAAAGTCTCGATCGAAGAGGAAAGCGAAATGATCAGTGTACCGGCCAAGATTCCGGCAAAAGTTTCCGCGGCTTCGATCAGGGGAAAAGCCCTCTCACTTTCCAGTGGCGTAAACATCTCTTCTATAAAACCGTCCATCAAAATGCGGAATTGGATCAGAAAAACCGCCTCCGCTACAAGCAGCAGGCCAAAAAACACCAGATCATTTCCCTTGGCAAAAATCGTTCCCAAAAAGAGCAGAACTCCGGCCAAAAATATCGTTACGATCATAATTATCTGCTTGGAATATCTGTCCAGCAAAGTCGAATAAATCAGACTGCCAAAGACCGACAGGGCCGCGTTGATAAAAAACAGATAGGGGAGCGCCTTGATCCCGTATTTAGCCGTAAACATACCGACGATAATCGTCCATCCGATCACAAAACCGGCCCGATACAAAAACCGCATCAGCCAGGAAATTCCCACCTTCGGCCACTCATGCCTTTGGATATTGAAAATTTTGCTTAATAGCGAGATTTTTTTGATATCTTCGACCATTTTTTGTTTTTATTTTCCCTTTGGTATATTTTACCACATTTTGGCCTTCCGGACAATGATTTTAGGCCTGATTTTGCCTGATTTTAGAGTAAAATGCGCCCATGTCCCATAAATTTTTTCGTCCAATCTCCGTAGGCGGAGCCAGTGCCCTCATCGCTATCACTTCGCTTGCCAGTTATGCCTTGGGCCTCGTCCGTGACCGCGTCATCGCCGTCAATTTCGGCACCAGCAGTGCCACCGACACATACAACGCCTCCTTTCTCATTCCGGACATCCTTTTCAATGTCTTTATCGCCGGCGCTCTAGCCGCGGCCTTTCTTCCGGTTTTTACAGATTACCAATCCCGCGACAAAACCGAGGCCAATCGTATTGCCTCAAGCGTCCTCACCGTCGGCACTCTAAACATCGCCATCCTCTCCGTCATTCTCTTTATATTTATGGATCGGCTCGTCCCATTCATTTTCACTACCGCCACACCACAAATGCAGCAGGACATCGTCTTTATGACCCGCATCATGCTGCCCTCCGCCATCCTTT
Source organism: Candidatus Altimarinota bacterium (assembly GCA_041658805.1). GTDB lineage: Bacteria > Patescibacteriota > Gracilibacteria > UBA1369 > LOWO2-01-FULL-3 > JBAZZM01. Next base: position 2,567 of record JBAZZM010000113.1, read on the forward strand.
TTTCCATCAGCAACGCGCTCGGCAACATCCTGATGAGCTACAAACATTTCATTTCTTATTCGATTTCTCCGATCTTATACAACCTCGGCATCATCCTCGGCATCCTTTTTTTTGGTAAAGAATTGGGAATTTATGCCGCGGCGGCGGGTGTGGTCATCGGCGGCCTTCTTCATTGTGGCATCCGTATCATTGATACTTTCTCCACCGGCTTTCGCTTCAAACCGGCCTTTGAT
>JBAZZM010000114.1:0-2792 GCA_041658805.1 Candidatus Altimarinota bacterium
TTTTTTCTACATTCCTCTGATCTCAACTTAGACGATGGAATCAACGCCTCTGATGAAGATTATCAATTCACTTTTACCGGCCAAACCGAAAAATCTGACTACTATCGCCAGATTACCGTCACTTCCGCCGACACAAATTTGATAGAATTTACTGTCACCATCGAATGGCTGGACGGTGCCAAAGTCGGTCGCCAAGTTGGTGGCGTTACTACTGTTAAAAATGACCAATAATAAGACTTTAGGCGTAGTGCCATACTCGGCATACTCTTTACATTGCTTCGTTTTGAGGTATGCTTAAACAGCAAAGTTAACCAAAATTTTATGCCGGAAAAGTCATTTAAAACCAGGCTAAAACTCCTCGATTTCAAGAAGAAATTGATTTTGGCGGGATCGGCTGTGATGGTGATCAGCGCTTTTCTGCCGTGGTATCGCGATATCGACAGATTCAATACGGGAGATATGTATTTGGGAATTACGGGACCGCTGTATCTGGCTGGTTTGATCGTGTTTTTGGCGAATGTGGGAAGCACGGCCCTGCTCGGATTGGAATTATTTGAAAAGCCGAAACCAAAATTGCCTTTGAAGGATACGCATTTTTATCTTTTTGCGGGAGCGCTTTCTCTGCTGATGCTGGTGATTGCGAGTTCTGTTTATTTTCACAATAAATTCGGAATAAATCTGACCGAAAAAACGATGGGGTTCGGGCTGATCGCGGCTTATATCGGTGTGGCTCTGGACCTGATCGGCGGAGTGATGATCGTGCGCAAGATCGAGGTAAATTTTGACGAGGCGGGAGAGATGAAGCCGTTGATTGATTTGAATGTAAAAGAACGAATGCAGGGCACGCTGGAGCAACCTAAACCCGAGGTGAGGGATCCGGCGATGCAACAGTCTATCCCCCATTCCAACGATGAAAATACCAATGATTTAAGAAGATTCTAATGGATGCTCCGGTTACAATAGCGGTGGAAATCGTATTTTATTGCAAGGATTGCGAGATGATTGTGCCGACTTCGAAATTTCCTGGAAAGTATGTTTATAAGTGCAAAAAATGTGGCACAAAAAATGTGGCGTTCGGGAGCAAAAAAAGTATTTTTAACTTCTTTCACATAGAGGAAGAAGTGCCGGAAGAGCCTGTCGAAGTGGCTACGGAAAAGGGGAAATAGGCATTTTTGCTGACGCAAAAATGTGGCAAAAATGTGTTAAGAAAAATTTTAAACTTTTTTAAGAACTTGGTGCTAGAGTGGGCCTTACAACTGGGAATTTTAAGAGTTTATTAAAATTCTCTTGACGGTGAGTATGCACTCACCTATAATAGGCCCAGATTAGTTCTTAACCAAAAAAATATGGGAACGAATGACGAAAAAAAGAAGTCGATCGAGCTGGCGATGGCCCAGATCGAGAAGAGCTTCGGCAAGGGTTCAATTATGCGCATGGGCGAAGGGCAGAGAATTCCGATTGAGACGATCCCGACCGGATCGCTTTCGTTGGATATCGCTCTGGGCGGCGGGATACCGAGGGGCAGGATCGTGGAGATTTATGGTCCGGAGAGCAGCGGAAAGACGACTTTGAGTCTGCATATTCTGGCGGAGGCGCAGAGAAAGGGTGGTACGGTGGCCTTTGTTGACGCCGAGCACGCACTTGATCCGGAATACGCAAGAAAAATCGGCGTAAAGGTTGAGGACATGTTGTTGTCCCAGCCGGACAGCGGCGAGCAGGCTTTGGAAATCGTGGAGACGCTGGTGCGCAGTAATGCGATTGATGTGATTATAGTGGATAGCGTTGCGGCGCTGACGCCGCGGGCGGAAATTGACGGAGATATGGGAGATTCTCATATGGGTCTGCAGGCCAGACTGATGAGTCAGGCCTTAAGAAAACTGACGGCGGTGGTAGCCAAGTCCAAGACTACGGTGATCTTTTTGAATCAATTGAGAATGAAGATCGGAGTAATGTTTGGCAATCCGGAAACGACAACCGGCGGGCAGGCTTTAAAATTTTACTCTTCGGTAAGAATGGATATCCGGGCGATCGGCAAAATCGAAGATCCGGCGGCGATTGGCGACAAGTCTTACATCGGCAATAGAGTGCGCGTAAAGATTGTGAAAAACAAGATCGCACCACCGTTCAAGATGGCAGAATTCGATATTCTTTATAATAATGGTATCTCCGTGGAGGGCGATATCCTGGATCTGGCGATGAAATACAATATCGCACGCAAAGCAGGAGCTTTCTTTAGCTACGGCGAAACGAGACTCGGACAGGGCAGGGAAAACGCCAAACAGTTTTTGACCGACAATGAGAAAATCATGAAAGCCCTCGAAAAAGACGTGAAAGTTATGGCACAGGGAGATTCGAAGGAAGTGGAGAAATTGGTTTCGAAACTAAAGACGGAGCCAAAAGAAGACTAGAAATATCATCACATAGCTAAAGGGAATTTGAGTGAATTGAATTACGAAAAATTGCTCCAGTATGGTCTGAAAATCGTTTCCAGAAAAAGATATACGGAAGCGGAGATGAAGGCCAAGCTGGAGCTGTTTTTCAAGAAGAAGGGAATGGTTGGAACTGAAGTGATCGCAAAAGTTATTGGAAGACTCGAGGAACTGAACTACCTAAATGATGAAGAATACGCACGGTCTTATATTTCAGATCGTGTGAGATTCCGACCGAAAGGAAAATTTTTGCTAAAAAGAGAGTTGACCAAAAAAGGCGTGGCGAAGGAATTGATAGAAAAAACTATCGACAGTCTGGAGATTGATGAATATGAAATGGCGATGGATGTGCTCGAAAGAGCG
>JBAZZM010000115.1:0-2762 GCA_041658805.1 Candidatus Altimarinota bacterium
CTTTTTGGCGCAAGGGATGGAGGCTTTTGATGCGGCCAAAAATGCGGCGTTTTACAATGGCAGGGCCGGAGACATTCTAAAAAAGATGAAAGGCGAAAGATTTACCGCGAGTGAAGTCGCGGAGGCGCTGGGAGCGGGAATGAGGTGAATTATTTTTTGTAATATCCCGATTGGGACTGGAACCAGTGGCCCATTTCTTTGGAAGTGATTTTCTTGTTTTTCATTATCAGGCTGCGCTTTTTTAGCATGCGTGGAAAGAGCTTCAGATAGTTGAAATATTCCAAAAAAAGATAAGGCTCGGCGAAGAGAATGTAGAAAGGCGTCATGATTTTGCGGAAGATGATGGGGAAGAAGTCATGGAAGATATTTGGCCAGAGGTCGTTTTTGAGTTGCATCCAATGTTGGTTTCGGAAAGAGTGGCGCTTTTGAAAATGAGTGAGGGTTTTTCGATTTTTGAGCATGTCCTTTTTTGTAAAGCGCTGGAAAATGCCGGTGCCGCGGCCGTGGTAGGCGATGGCTTGAGGGTAGTATAAATTCTTCCATCCAAAAAGATTCAGACGCCAAGAGAGATCGACGTCCTCCTTGTACATAAAAAAATCCTCGTCGAAATATTCGTCCATGATTTTGCTGTCTTCGAGAGCCGAGATGCGATAAGTCGGGCAGGAGCCGGAGATTCCAAAGACTTCTTTTTCCTCGCTAAACCGGCCTTCGTCGATCATACCCTGACCGTCGTCGATGATGCGGCGGTCGCGATAAGCAAAGAGTCCGACAGAGTCGATGATGTCGGTCGGTTTATTGTTTTTAAAATCATACATGTAGATTTTTCCTGTGATGGAAGCCACTTTTGGTGAACGGGCGAGACGATGGAGAATTTTTTCGAAATACTCGGGAGAGTAGATGATGTCGGGATTTGCGATGGCGACGTATTCGGCTTCGCGGGAGAGGGCAACTTTGATGCCTTGATTTGCCGCCTTTGCGTAACCTTTGTTCGTGGTGTTGGAAATGATGGTAACGCGCGGGTCGTGGTCGTATTTTTCGTGCATGAAAGAGAGGCCGTCGCGCTCGGTGGAATTGTTGTCAATAAAGAGCAGATTGAGATCCTGATAAGATTGATTGAGAATGGATTCGACGCATTTGCCGAGGTAATCGGCGTGGTTGTAATTGATCAGAACGACCAGTAATTTTGGCATACAAAAAAATTGTTTAATTGCCCGCGGACTAGTATACTACTGCCATATTTTATGGGCAAATATCTGTTTACATCGGAGTCGGTGACGGAGGGACATCCGGACAAAATCGCGGACCAGATTTCGGACGCGATTCTGGATGATCTACTGGCGAAAGATCCATACGCGAGAGTAGCCTGCGAGACGATGGTGTCGACGGGAATCGTGTTTGTGGCTGGTGAAATTCGCACAAAAGCGTATGCGGATATTCCGAAAATCGCGAGAGAGACCATAAAGGAAATCGGCTATACGGACGCGACTTATGGCTTTGATTACAAGGCTTGTAGTGTGATCACGGCGATCGACGAACAGAGCGCGGATATCGCGATGGGCGTGGACACGGGCGGGGCCGGAGATCAGGGAATGATGTTTGGTTTTGCGTGCAAAGAGACGCCGGAGCTCATGCCTTTGCCGATCATGCTGGCGCACAAGATGGCGATGAAGCTTTCTGAAATTCGAAAAAAGAAAATTTTGGGATATCTCCGGCCGGACGGAAAAACGCAGGTGACGGTGGAATACAACGGATTTAAGCCGGTGAGAGTGCATACGGTGGTGGTTTCGACGCAGCACGCGCCGGAAGCGAAACAGGCGAGAATTAAAAAGGATTTGCTGGAATATGTGATCCGGCCGGTTTGCGGAAAATTTCTGGACGCGAAGACAGTGATCCATGTGAATCCGACGGGGCAGTTTATTATCGGCGGGCCGCCGGGTGATTGCGGGCTGACCGGACGAAAAATTATCGTGGATACTTATGGCGGAATGGGCGGACACGGCGGCGGATGTTTTTCGGGAAAGGATTGCACGAAAGTGGATCGCAGTGGAGCATATATGGCGCGCTATGCGGCCAAAAATCTGGTGGCGGCCGGACTTTGTGAAAGAGTTGAGATTCAGGTTTCTTATGCCATCGGCGTGAAAGATCCAATCGCGATTTATGTGAACAGTTTTGGGACCGGAAAAATGAGTGATGAAAAACTTGGGAAGATTATAAAAGAAAATTTTGATTTTGCTCCGCAGGCGATGATTCATCATTTAAAATTGAGGACAGCGGGATTCAAAAATACTGCGGCTTATGGGCACTTTGGGAGAAAGGGGGGAAGATTCACGTGGGAAAAAACAGACAAGGCTAAAAGCTTAAGGAAATACCTTAAAACGTGATAGCAAAAGCCCCGCGTGTAGGATGCTAGGGCGTAGCATCTTGGGCTATTTTGACGCGGGGCTTAGGGTGTTTGTAGAGGGGTAGCTAAAGTTTTTTTGTTCGCTACTCGTCCCTCTCAACTATGTCGCAGGTGTGTTATATCAGGAACTTCTTAAATTTTCTTAAAATTTTTCTTAAATTTTTCTAAAGTCGGGATTTTGTTTTGGGGATGTGGCTTTTCATGGTTTTTGGATGCAAAAAAAAGCCCCTTTCGGGGCTTTTTTGGTAAGCGTGATAGAAATTTCTTTTAGATACCGAGCATGACCTTGAACATGTTGTAGAGGATTGTCGTGGCCTCGGCTCTTGTGATGTCGTTTCCAGCTCGGAAACAGCGGCTCTCT
>JBAZZM010000116.1:0-2723 GCA_041658805.1 Candidatus Altimarinota bacterium
ACGCTGTAGCGGAATGGGATATTGCCCAAGATGCTGCCGTCGCCGGCGTTTTCGATGGTGGCGCGGATCATCAGGTTGCCACCTTGGTCGACGGGGAGAACTTCGATAGCGGCTTTGAGGTCGGCGGAAAGGCCGAGGGCTTGTTCTTTTTGGAGTTGGGTTGTGTCTATGGGTTCACCTTTCTTTATCAAACCTTGGAGAGTGTTTGGGCTGGTGCGTTGCCAGTAAATGAGGATGAAGACGACTGCGATGAGGAGGATTGCCAGTAAGGTTTTGCCGCGCTTTGTCATAAAAGATATTGATTAGTTGGTTTAAGTTTAATTGTCGACGGGGACTTTGTCCACCAGAAGGGGGTTTATCTTGCCGCCTTCGTCGCCGTCGGTGATGCGGTAAACATCCTTGTCGATCTTTTTTAATTCTTTATATGCGGCGTTGTAGGAGTTGACCGTGGTGGAGAGGTTGCCTCCAACGCGTTCCATATAAGTTTCGTAGGCAGTGATGTGTCGGCCCAGCTCCCCCACCCTCTTGATGATTTCCACTGCTTTTTCCTCGATGTGAAGGGCGTTTAGGCCTTGGAGAACGGTTTGGAGATAAGCCAGAAAAGATGTGGGCGAGACGATGAGAACATGATGTTTGGAAGCGGCGCGTTGGATAAAGGTTTCCGTATCTTCCTTTAGCGCGCCGATTTTGTTTATAACCAAGTCATAATAAATGGCCTCGTGAGGGATAAACATAAAGGCAAAATCCATAGTGCCTTGCGATGGTTGAATATACTTTGCTGTCTCCGTGATGCGCATTTTAAGGTCGGCGACAAAAAGTTTCTCAAGCTTGTCCTTTTCCGCCTCGTTTTTTTCTTCGACGATGCGATTATAATTTTCCAAAGAAAACTTTGAGTCGATGGGGATGATTTTGTCTTTGACAAAGACCACCGCGTCGACGATGGTGCCGTCCGGAAAGGGATATTGCATCTGGTAGGAGCCCGGAGGCAGGACATTCTTTAGCAGGGTTTCGAGATAATACTCGCCCAGGATGCCGCGCTGTTTGGGATTTTTGAGAATGTTTTCGAGGGACTGCATCTGGGAGGCGAAATCTTTGACCTGTTTGTTGGTTTCGGTGAGGACGGTGAGCTTTTCGGTGACTTCCTTTATAATGCTCGCGCTCTGGGCCGAGGAATGTTGGAGGCTTTTGTGGAGGCGGTCGTCGAGGCGGGCGCCGTGTTCGCGAAGCTCTGTTCGGAGGGATTCGATGTGTTCGAAGGAAACCGCGTTTTTGTCATCGGGTTTTTGAAATTCGTTAAGCTTGTAGATCAGAAAAATGATCCCAGCCAGAATGCCGATACCGATGATGAGCAAAATAGTGTTCACGGGCGGAGTATACACCAAAATTTTTTCGGATGCAGGCGAAAAAAAGCCCCCGCCGTGGCGGGGGCTTAAGAAAGTATAAAATTCAAAGACTAAACTTTTTTGACCCTTAGCGCGGCGCAGAACGAACCATCATCAGAGTGATAGCGCGCACCGTCCCTGCCGATACCACCGCTGTCACCATAGAACGCACGGCCGGCTTCTCTGCTAACAGGATCAGTTTTTAACCATACCCAACCACTTCTTACTCTTAATTGTTCATAAAGTTCTCCATCAGCCAGTTCAACACCCATGGATGCAGCAATATCTTCTGCATTACCATTCACATTGTAATCCGGATAATCCGTTTGAGCTTTTTTGTCATACATAATTGTCCTGTATGCTGCTGCAATTTCACTTACATCCGCCTGAGCAGTACGGAACTGAATCTCACTATCATTCTTTGCACGGAACACATTCATTTCAAAGCCTGCTGCATCCAATGCCTGAAGTTTTCTCATTGATTCGGGATCCGCTTGGAGGGATTTTTTCACCTCCTCCCACTCTACGTTCGGATGCAAAACCGAAAGGGCATCAAAGCGGGTTTTAAATTCGCCAAGCCATGCCTGTTCAGGGGAAGATTCCGCGAGTTGAGCTGCTTCTGTTGTTGAGGTTTGGGCTTGCTCATCGACAACGCACCGGGATATGACGGCATTCATCAATTCTTCATTGTAATCGTTTCTGTGGGCTCCAATTATAGTCGTGACCGCGTCCAAAATTTTCCCCTTTGAGGGGATTTTTATTCCATCAGTTCTCTCAAGGGAACGTTTTGCCAAGGCAATTAAATTTTGGGCGTCAAACGCCAATTTTTCTTCTACAGATTCAAATTCGGTGCGACGTTTTTGTTGGCCTTCATACCCGCCAGGAAGTTGATTGAGTTCCATAAAGTAAATGTTAATGCTATGGATGCTCATACTACGCCACACACCTCATTATGTCAAGGCATTTTGGAATATGGACGGCTTACCGATTATGCTGGACATTAAGGGCTTTTTTCCCTAAACTGCGTTTGCTTATGGCCACAAAACTAAAAGATCTGGCGGAGAAACTGGGCATGGATTTGAAAGCTCTGAAGGCGAAAATTGTTGAGCTCGGTTTTGAAGTGAAGCCGCGGGCGACCTCGATCGAGGACGACGTGGCGGAATTGGTGAGCGAGGAATTGGGCGTGAAGGAAGAGGAAAAACCGGCGGATGTGGCCGAAATTTATGATGAAATGATCGCGCAAGAAAGGGAAAAAGAGATTGTTAAAAGCCAGCGTAAAAAGACTGCGGGCAAAGATCCGAAGGCGGCCGCGAAAAAGAGAGAGGCAGCGGCGGCAGTGGA
>JBAZZM010000117.1:0-2692 GCA_041658805.1 Candidatus Altimarinota bacterium
GAGGAGGGCTTTGTTGTTGTCCATTCCGAGGTAGCGCACTTTCTTGTGCTTTTGGAGGAATTTATAAAGCCTGCCGTTGCCACAGCCGAGATCGAGGAGAGTGGAGTTGGTTTTGAGGTAGGGGATGAGGAGATCAAATTCCGGCCAAGGGGAATGGCGGGTGCGGGAAAAGGAGGGGGCGATGGGGGTGTAGAATGATTTGGACATTGGCTTTTATTATTGCACTACTGCTAAAATCTGCATATGGATTTTGCAAAACTCAACCTTGCCGATAATCAGGTTCTCGCCCGCGAGATTATTCTGCAGGCCAGCAGACACAAATTTCCAACGCGGCGGGAGTTTGAGATTTTTCGGAATAAAGTCGTGAAGGAAAATCATGGGGTTATTTTTCACAATCTCTACCTGATCAGGGCTTACAGCGATCTTCTTAAAGAAGGGAAAATTCGCGAGAGTGAGAATTTAAAAAAACTTATCCAGAAGCGCAGTGTGCGCACGATGAGCGGGGTGGCGCCGGTGACGGTGCTGACAAAGCCGTTTCCGTGTCCCGGGAAGTGTGTGTATTGTCCGACTGATGTGAGGATGCCAAAGAGTTATCTGCCTTCACAACCTGCGGCGCAGAGGGCATTCAGACAGCGTTTTAACCCGTATACGCAGGTGTTCGTGAGACTACTGGCTCTTTTGCACACGGGGCATGAGGTGTCGAAGGTGGAGCTGCGGGTGATCGGCGGGACTTGGAGTAGTTATCCACATAAGTATCAGACATGGTTCATAAAGCAGTGTTTGATGGCGATGAATGAATTCTACAAGCAAACCGGAAAGGGGAGAGGTGATGAGATGGCGAAACTGGTGGAGGCGAATGAGGTGAAGAGTCCGTATGGCGTGGATAAAGTGAATACGGTGATTTTAAAACCGCTGAAGGCGTGGAAAAAATTTTCTGCCGTGGTGAAAGAAAATGAGACGGCTTTGGTGAGATGCATCGGGATCAATGTGGAGACTAGGCCGGATTTTATTGATATTGCAGAGATAAAACGGTTGCGGGCGCTGGGCGTGACCAAGCTGGAAATTGGTGTGCAGACTACGGATGACGCGGTGCAGGATCTGACGCGGCGCGGGCATGATCTGCAGTCGGTGCGTGACGCGACGAAGTTGATAAAAGACGCCGGTTTTAAATTGAGCTATCACATGATGCCAAATTTGCCCGGATCGAGTGTGGAACTGGATAAGAGGATGGTGGGGGAGCTATTCAAAAGTCCGGAATATCAGCCGGATTATCTGAAAATTTATCCCTGTGTGGTAGTGCAAAAATCGATTCTTTTTGGATGGTATAACCAAGGTCGTTTTAGGCCGTATGATGACGAAACTTTGATGGAGGTCTTGATGGCGGAAGTACGCGATGTTCCGGAATATTGCCGGATTGACCGGATCGCGCGCGATATTCCTTCCACGGATGTCATGGCCGGCTCGAAAGTGTCGAATGTGCGACAGATTTTGGAGGAAAATTTGAGAAAAGCCGGAACGCCGTGTCGTGATATTCGCAGTAGAGAGATTATGAATGAGAAAATTCAACTGAAAAACGTGAAATTGGTGAAGCGTGAATATGCGGCCAGTGGCGGAAAAGAGGTGTTTTTGAGTTTTGAGGATTTGAAAAAAGATAAACTTGTGGCCTTGCTACGTTTGAGATTTCCTGGAAAGACTTTTTTGAAGGAGTTGAAGAATGCGGCCATCGTGAGGGAAATTCATGTATATGGTAAGCAAATTGCGGTGGGGAAGAGGGGAAAGGGTGAAAAACAGCATCTGGGATGGGGTACAAAATTGATGAATGAGGCGGAAAGTTTAGCAAAGGTGGCTGGATATAAAAAGATGGCGGTGATCGCGGGGATCGGGACGAGGGAATATTATAAAAAAATGGGATATAGGTTGAAGGGGAGTTACATGTTGAGGGATATATAGAGGTTTGCACAATGTATCTTGTGCGAAGAGATTTAGGGTGCGAGAGAGGTTGGGCGGTTTTTTGGTGGTTTGTCTGATTTATGTAATTATATAGTTGTACTGAATGACAGGCGCACTTGCTTACGCGAGTGCGTGGTAGTCGAAAAAAGCTTCAACAAAGTTTTCTAGGCCTCCTTTTTCGAATTTTTTTAAAACCGGTGTTTTTAGGGAGACCCTGCTTCTGTTTTTGGCTTGTTTATGCCGCTTAACTCAAAACTCTCGATTACAGGCGTTTTATAGAAAAAGCTAGGACTTGGGTCGTTTGGGGGCGAATTTAATACTGTTTTTTTGGGAAAATTAATTTTTGGAAACTAATTGCCCTGCTGAAGATCTTTTCTTACGTCCTCAATAACTCTTTGCAAATCTGCTCGATCTTGTGAGTTTCCATTTAAATGTTCGGTTGCACATGGTTGGTGCAAACGTAAAAAATCAGCGTCGTGTTCAACTGGAAAATTTTCTCGTGTGGGCATTTGTGATTGGTTATTTTTTTTATTCTAATCTATGTGGTTATTTTGTCAAATTTCAATCGTTTACATAGATTTCACTGTTTTCGGCAATTTTATCAGCGAGTTTTGGATGATTTTTTAAGAAGGGATCCTTGTTGATAATTTCGGCGGCGGATTTTCTAGCTTTTTCAATTGTAATGAAATCAGTCAGGCTGGCCATTTTCAAATCCGGGATGCCGCTTTGGCGGACACCGTAA
>JBAZZM010000118.1:0-2654 GCA_041658805.1 Candidatus Altimarinota bacterium
CTGCCGACTTATCTGGCGTCGGTGTTCAAGGAAAAGAAAAATATTTTGCGAATGACTTTGGTGTTTTTTGCCGGAATATCCGTAGTTTTGATTCCAATCGGGCTTGGAGCGGCGAGTCTGGCGAGAGTATTTCAAGATTTCCACCAGCAAATGTATATCATCGGCGGAACTTTGATGCTGGTTTTGGCGGTTATGTCTGTTTTGGGAAAAGGGCTGGCGATGGTCCCGATGGGAAAATTTACAATGCCAGAAATCAATGTGCGGAGCGCAAAATCGGTATTCCTACTGGGAATTTTTTCGGGCGCGGCGACTTCCTGCTGCGCTCCGGTGCTGGCCGGCGCGGTGACACTGGCTGTGATTTCCGGAACATTTTGGAAGGCTTTGATTGTAACTTTCGCCTATGTTTTTGGGATGGTATTCCCACTTTTTGTGACCGCTTATTTTTACGACCGTTTCCATTTGGATCAATCCCGACTGATAAAGGGAAAACTGATGGAATGGAAAATCGGCGCAAAAACGATCTACGTGCACACCACCAATCTGCTGGCTGGAATTTTATTCTTTCTGATCGGCGTGACCTTGCTCTATTTGGCGCTTTCCGAAAATGAGTTTTTCGCGCCAAGTTATCAGGCAAAAATCAGCGACGGCCTGAATCAGTGGTCCCAGAGTTTTCTGACCAAATTGGGAGAACTTCCGGATATCATCTGGGCAATTCTGGTGCTGGGAGTTTTCGGAATTTTTCTATATAAGGCGATTAAAAATCGCCCACATCAATAACCAACAATTTATGACGCATAAAAAACTGAAAGGGAATAATCATTTTGGCAAATGGTTGAGTATTGGAGCCTGTATTTTCATTCTCTTTAATCTGATTTTCAAAGTGGAGATCAGTTTCAGGTTCACGAAAGGCGAAAAAACGGCCGTTCAAAATATCGATATCCTGCCGACTGGTGGCGTGACTTTGCCGGTGAAGTGGAGCTCGATGGGGAAAATGATGGCGGAAGCCGGAGTGATTGATGAAGAAAAATTTTCTTCGATTTATGCGTCACGTGGGGGCCTGAGCGAGAGCGATCAGGCCATCATGAATGGGGAATTTGATGGAAACATAGTGATTTCGAAGCAGAATTCCGGAATGCTGCTAAACATGTTTTGGGGACTTGGTTTGGGAAATGAAAACCGAATTTTGACGGAAGGTCCGATGAGCGATCCGAGTTATGGAGGAGCCGGCGGTTTCGCTTCTACTGGAGGTTTTAGTCTTTCCAAAGGTGACGCGATGAATCACTATGGCAAACATCGGATGATTGTTTTGACGGAGGATCAACAGGCGCGTGTGGAAGAGGTGGCCAAAAATATTTATCGCCCATGCTGTAATAATTCGACCTATTTTCCGGACTGCAATCACGGGATGGCGATGCTCGGACTGCTGGAGTTGATGGCCTCGCAGGAAATTTCCGAAGAGGACATGTATAAAACGGCGCTCGTGGTCAACGCCTACTGGTTCCCGGACACTTACAACAATATCGCCAAATATCTGCAGCAGAAAGGAATAGATTTTGGCGAAGTGGAGGCCAAGGAATTGTTGAGTGAAAAATACTCGAGCGGATCCGGTTATAGAACGGTGTTGTCTGAAGTGGAGCCGGTAAAAAGCAGCGGAGGCGGAGGATGTTCGGTATAAATTTTGCCTTTCGAGTAAATTTCGGCTATATTTAGCGGGCATATTTTTTAAACTTATTTTCTATGTCTTCAAAGGATAAAGGACTGATCTACGCGATAGTTTTCGCGGCTATTGCGATAACCGGGGCTCTGGTTTTTCTGGCTTATCAGATGAGCGGCGGGAGTAATAAAGATCTGCAAGTGGAGATATCCAAAGGTATTCAACAGTATGTGGATGAGCAAAATGCAAAATATCAGGCTACGCAGGAACCGCAGGTGAAAGTAGAAAATGGCAAAGATTATTCCGATGATGATCCGGTACTGGGAGATAAAGACGCGCCTGTGACGATGATCGAATTTTCGGATTATGAATGTCCATTCTGCAAGAGGCATTTTGGTCAGACTTATCCAAAACTGCTTTCAGACTATGTGAATACAGGAAAGTTGAAGATCGTTTACAGAGATTTGGTATCAGTTGCCGGACATGATCCATGGGCCACGAAAGAGGCGATAGCGGCGAATTGCGCGCGCGATCAGGGGGGAGACAATGTGTATTTCAAATATCACGATCTGCTATTCCAAAACACACAGTCGAAAGGAGCCGGTCCAAAAGATGGGGAAGAAGGTCTTTATGCCATGGCGAAAAGTTTGAATCTGGATGCTGATAAATTTAAGACCTGCTATACGGAGGAAAAATTCAAAGATGAAGTAGCGAAAGATATCGCCGATGCGCACGCGCTGGGCATATACGGAACACCAAGCTTTTTGATCAACGGCATTTTCGTGGAAGGTGCGAGGGAGCCGGAGATTTTGAACGCGATTGAACAGTCGTTGAAAGCGGCCAATCAGTAAAGACCGGCCACCTTCAAAATTGGAATTTATTTAACATTCATAAATTCTTTCATCTGGGTCCACTGATCACCATCGCTGAAGTAGCGCATCATGCCATAATATCCGCGCATTCCCCAGCCCATAGTCAGAGCCGAACCGAGATAACCGAT
>JBAZZM010000119.1:0-2646 GCA_041658805.1 Candidatus Altimarinota bacterium
CCCCTGATCGCCACTGGCATCCTCTAGTTCATTCTGTCGAATGCCAATACATCCCCACATTTCAAAGAGCCGATGAATGATAGCTGAAAAGGGGCGCTTACGCAAGCTGTTTTCCGTAAACCTCTTCCTCTAAAAGATCCAGATCCATATTTGTTATTCTACTGCTGGCATCTTTCGGTTTTCCAAAAACAAAAGTCCAAAGAAATTTAAGGCCTAGTCCACCTGGAAAAATCACCCTCCCCATCTCGCGACCGGTAGGCATTCTGAAATCCTCTCTCGTTGGGAATGCTTTTTTTATAGCCGCAATAGCAAACTCTCTGTTGCTAAGCCCCTCTCCGACATCAACAAAAAGACTATCGTTTTTCAAAACCTCAGCCAACCTGTCCCAATTTTTATTAACGCTTTGAATCCTGAATCCGCCAAGTTGACTAAGAAGATCCCAGTGTCCATCAACTCCAATAAATTCGTCTTCAGCAACGTCCCGGTTAAAAATATACGAAGCATCTTGATTTGTAGTGCCGATCATTATAGTTGTTTTTTTATGATCAGTTCCCCTTTCAGCCCAAATCAGAACGACATCCTCCCTGTCAAATAGTTTTTGTTTACGAACTATGAATCCCTCCTGCGACAAAACATTTTTCACAGCCTTCAATTTCCCCTCAAGTATCTTTGGCTCTTCGGTTTTTCGAAGAAAGAAATCCATCCCACCGCCAAAAGGCATTCGACGGCTCCGGCCCACGCCGGTATAAGAAAAAATAGGCGAATGATCAATTTCCAATAAAGGCTCATTTCTTTTTGCTACAATTTTCTCCACGACGAAATTCACAGCACGATCAAGATCGGCCATATTTTCATCTTTAAAAATACTCGGATAAACGAATCTCAAAATAGCCCTGACTTCACCTCGGATCTCTTCCTCCTGACGTCCCCTGACCCGCTCGTTTTCGGAAAGAATATCTTCCTTCGGCCCATTTTTGTTGAAGTGCCGAAAATCTGGCCCGCTAAATTTCTCTGATTTATAAAATTCAAACAGTCCATTTAAATCGTCCTCCGAAGACTTCACCGTGTCCGAAAACACGCCTTCTCCGCCGGGCAAAAGATCGTTTAGCCTTGCCTTGAAAAAATCGGTCCACAGAGCAATCGTTTCTGCGTCCGGCTTTTCATAAAGCTCCGGAGACTCCGCGGCAATTTTTTTGAGCCTGCCTGCTTGTTTTTCATCCAAAAGCATAGGGCTCACCGTACCATCTTTGCGGGCTCACGTCAAGCCCATGCGCATTCTCTACCCCTTTCGCAAAACGATAGTTTTTTTGCTTCTCTAAAAACCACTTCAAAGTGCTCAAAAACTCGAAATATCTGGCCTGTCCGCCTTTCTTTCCCAATTTGGCCATCAACATGGGCCGCTCCCGAATATATGGAAATTCAAACCGCAAGATATTTATGTTGAATACGGGTAACTAAAAATTCCATCTTTTCAATAGAAGGCATCGCTTTTTTAGCCTTTCTAAAAGCTATCAAGCTGTTCTCACCTACAGCGATGATTTTCCCGTTTAGAGAAATCGCCACCTCACCAGGATGATCTTTTTTTAACACAGCCGATATCTTTGGTGACTTGGGCATAAATACTAATTACGCGACCATTATAGCCTATTGTCAGGATTTTCCAAGCGCCGCTCTGACGTGCTCGGCCAGCTCTCCCGCCGGAACCGGCGCCACAAACATCCTCTTGCCACCATTAAGCCACCCCCAAATATATTCACAAAGTTCCACCCCTTCGTCTGTTTGCGATTCAGGTGGAAACCTTTTCGCAAAATCATCGCAGGACAATTCCACGAATTTCCTATCCTCGTATCTTTTACTAATCGCCGGATTCACTGTTTTGCTAAACACGATCGCGTCCGGATATTTTTCGGCAATCAATCCAAGCACCACGTGGTCCCACAGACTCGGATAGGCCTCCCTTGAAGATTCAGGCAGACTCACGCCCTTGCCTATCTCTATGTACATCCGCCCATCCACGCCAACCAGTGGCGTAACTATGTATGACAATGTCGCCTCAATCTTTTTTCGCACGGCCAAAATTGTTTCACCAATTTTGCGATTCCCGGCGATCTCGATCATCTTGTCCGCATGAGCCCTCGTCATCTCGCCGTCGTTATCTCGACTCCATCCCTCAAGCAGAAGACGATGAATTTCTTCGGTTCCAACACCATCTTTTTTGAAATTCCTTTCAGGATGCGCCAACATATACCCAAAAACCAGCAGTAGTTCTCGCCACTCTTCTTCGCGATCCAGAGCCGCCACAAACTCCAGCTTCCTTGAAGTATCGTTTTCCGGTTCAAATTTTCCAACATCTGCTTCCTGCATATTAAAAACAATCCTTCCCTTTTTAATTTCGGGGACGGTTAAAATTTAGTAACAGCAAATCATCGCGGAGACACCGCGTTAAAAATTTTTGCTGTTTGGCTTTTTGAAAAAAACATGATTGATAAAAAATAAACCACCTATCGTTTTCAATGTCAATAAAATTTCATCCGCCATGCTTTTTCTCCTGCCCCAATTTCACCAAACTGTCTTTCAGGCCCTTCGCCCAGTTGACTCCCAGATCCCTGATGTTGATGCGCAATTTCGTCCCCGTGATGATCCATT
>JBAZZM010000120.1:0-2609 GCA_041658805.1 Candidatus Altimarinota bacterium
CCTAACCGAGTAACTTTGGCGTAGTTGTGAATTCACCTTAAAATCGACTACCGCCAAAACGGTAGTTTTTTTGTAACATGCCTAAAAACATCATCGAAAAAATCTGGGACGCGCACGTCGTCAAATCGAAAAAGGGTTACCCCGACATTTTCGCCATTGATCTACAGCTCATGCACGAAGTCACCTCCCCGCAGGCTTTTACCGAGCTACGCCGCCGCAAGGCAAAAGTCTTTGCGCCAGAGCGCACCGTCGCCACCGTCGACCACATCATCTCGACCGGCAATGACCGCAAACTCCTCACCTATCCAGCGGCCAAAAAACAGGTCGAAACTCTCCGTGAAAATTGTGAAGAATTTGGCATTCCTCTCTATGATTTTGATTCCGAAAATCAGGGCATCGTCCATGTCATCGGTCCCGAGCTCGGCCTCACCCAGCCCGGCATGACTATCGTTTGCGGCGACAGCCACACCTCCACGCACGGCGCCTTCGGATCTATCGCTTTTGGCATCGGCACCACAGAAGTCGGCCATGTTTTAATGACCGGTTGTATGCTCCAAACCCGCCCAAAAACCATGAAGGTCGAATTTATCGGCCGGATGCCGTCAGGCATCTCTTCTAAAGACCTCATTCTCAAGTTGATCCAACAAATCGGCGTCTCCGGCGGCACTGGCCACGTCATCGAATACACGGGCGAAGCCATCCGGAAAATGAGCATGGAAGAGCGCATGACCGTTTGCAACATGTCTATCGAATGCGGAGCCCGCGCCGGACTGATCGCTCCCGACAAAACCACTTTTGCTTATATAAAAGGTCGCCAATTCGCTCCGAAAAATTTCGACCTCGCCATGAAAAAATGGAAAACTTTTGTCTCCGACAAAAACGCCCGTTACGACAAGGTCGTGAAAGTAAATATTTCCAAGATGGCACCAATGGTCACTTGGGGCATCAACCCAAGCCAGTCCGTGGAAGTCACGCAACGAATTCCAGCCGCCAAAACCGACTCCATTAAACAAGCCCTTGCCTACACTAAACTAAAGCCCAGTCAACTCGTCGCCGGCGTCAAAGTCGACTATGTTTTCATCGGCTCCTGCACCAACGCACGCCTCCCGGATCTCCGCGCCGTCGCCAAAATATTGAAAGGAAAAAAAGTTTCCACAACCACAAAGGTTTACATCGTTCCCGGTTCCAAAAAAGTCCAACAAGCCGCCATCAAGGAAGGACTCGATAAAATTTTCATCAAAGCCGGCGCTGATTTCAGAAACCCCGGATGCAGCATGTGCCTGGCTATGAATGAAGACAAGGTGCCCGCCGGGAAGCGCTGCGCCTCGACATCAAATCGCAATTTCATCGGCCGCCAGGGCCCCGGATCCATCACTCACTTGATGAGCCCGATCATGGCCGCCGCCGCCGCCATCACAGGAAAAATTACCGACGTAAGAAAATTTTTAAAATGAAAATAATTCATTCTCAAATCATCTGCGTTCCCCGAAACGACATAGACACCGACATCATTATTCCTGCCGAATATTTGAGCACTACAAATAAAGTCGGCCTCGGCGAAGGACTTTTTAAAGCTCTCCGCGCCGACAAAAATTTTGTATTTAACAATCCAAAATATCGTCAGGCAAAAATCCTCGTCGCCGGCAATAATTTTGGTTGCGGCTCTTCCCGCGAACACGCGCCTTGGGCGCTTAAAGACTGGGGAATTGATGTTGTCATCGCTCCAAGTTTCGCAGATATTTTCAAAAACAATTCCATGAAAAACCAGCTTTTGCCGATCGCCCTTCCCGAAAAAATTGTCCGTAAAATTTTTCAAATGGATCCTTGCAAAATCACCGTCGATTTACCAAAACAAATTGTCACGCTACAGGACAAATCCATTCACAAATTTGAAATCGATCCCTATCGCAAGGAATGCTTGATCGAAGAACTCGATGACCTCGACTACTTATTCAGAAATTTAAAAGCAATTAAAAACTATGACAAAAAACATCGCGGTTTTATCCGGTGACGGCATCGGACCGGAAATCATGAAAGAAGCCATAAAAGTTTTGAATGCCATAGGCAAATTCAACTTCATCGAAGCTCTTGTTGGCGGAGCCGCCTACGACAAATTCCAAGAGCATCTTCCTAAAGAAACCATATCTGTCTGCGAAAAATCCGACGCCATCTTATTTGGTTCCGTCGGCGGCCCTATCTCCGAACAGGACTCCCCAAAATGGAAAAACTGCGAGCGCAATTCCATCCTCGCCATTCGCAAACATTTCAATTTCAACATCAATTTGCGTCCGGCAAAAATTTACAAAGAACTCAAGCATATTTGTTTTCTCCGACCGGACATCGTCGACCGCGGCATCGACATCCTCTGCGTCCGCGAACTCTCCGGCGATGTTTATTTCGGTGAACACAAAATCGAAGGAGTGCGCGGCCAACGCGTCGCCACCGACATCATGACCTACGATGAAAAAACCATAGAATCTATAGCCCACGCCGCCTTCAAAGCGGCCCAAACCCGCCGCAAAAAACTGCATTCCGTAGACAAGGCCAACGTCCTCGACACAAGCCGTCTCTGGCGCGAAGTCGTTACAAAAATTTCTGTGAAATATCCA
>JBAZZM010000121.1:0-2585 GCA_041658805.1 Candidatus Altimarinota bacterium
GAACTCGTATAAAGTCACGACAAGGAAGAAAATCACCCTGGAAGAATTGCGCAAGGATAATAGTTTCGATAAATTTGGCAATGCCGAAAAATTCAGGGCAAAATTTGGGGACATTGATTCCGTAACATTAGCTAAACATTGGACTGATTATGTTGATTGATTCAAATATCATTATAGAGATTGCGAAAGGGCAGGAGAACGCAAAAGACTGTAGCGATTTTTTGGAAGCTCTCAAAAGGGGAGTTCTCCATGAAGACGTTTACATCAGCAGATTCTCCTTGCATGCCGTCGAGGCGATCATCTGGAATTTTGACAAAGAACTTCTTAAAGAAATTTTGCTTCTCATCCATCTCGGTCTCCTAATAGTTGTCGACACTAAGATCAAAGACGACCTCATGGCGTTCAGTCTGGCCGGTGACCTCAAACTTGATTTTGATGACACGGTGCAATTCATCTGCGCAGGCAAGCATGCAACAGCTCTCATAACTTATGACAAAGATTTTAGCAAAACCGGCCTGCAAACAAAAACCCCCAGAGAAGCTTTAGAGGAAATTCTCGCCTAAAAATATCCCTTCCAATCCCTGATCTTTAGATCTTCTTCTCCATACATCGTCAGCGCTTCCGCCACGATCTTCGCCACCTGCACATTTGTGATCAGCGGAATATTCATGTCAATCGACTTTCTGCGGATCAGATAGCCATCCGTCACGATCGACCGACCGTAATGCTTTGGAATATTCACAATCAAATCCACTTTCTTTTCCATGATCGCCTCCAGAATATTTGGCTTTTTATTCGAAGAAACTTTGAATAATCTCTCGCAAACCACGCCCTGCTTGTTGAAAAGCTCACTCGTCCCCTCGGTTCCATAAATTTTGAAACCCATCTGTTGAAACAATTTCGCCACGGGAATCATCTCGCCTTTTTCCTCCGCGCTCCCGACGCTAAACAAAATTCCCTTTTTTGGAAGCTCAAAACCCACGCTGATCATCGACTTTAGGAAGGCTTCATACAAATCATCGCCAAAGCACCCCACTTCCCCTGTTGAAGCCATCTCGACACCAAGCACCGGATCCGCGCCTTTCAATCTGGGGAAACTAAACTGCGGCGCTTTTACCCCCACATGGTCCAAATCCAGCGTTTTATAATCCAAATATTCCAGCAATTTCACTCCTCGCGCACTCACCTTTCCCATACTTTTCGCCAGCATCGCCTCCATCGCAATTTCGATAAAATTGTACCCGGTCACTTTTGATGAAAATGGAAAACTTCTACTCGCTCGTAAATTACACTCGATCACCATCACGCGGTTGCTTTTCGCCAAAAACTGGATATTAAACGGTCCACTGATGTTCAATTCTTTCGCCACCTGCTTCGCGATATTTTTAACCCGCCTGATCGTCTCCATGTAAAGTTTTTGCGGCGGCAAAACTATCGTCGCGTCTCCGCTGTGGACTCCCGCGTTTTCGATATGTTCCGCGATTGCATAAATCACAAGACGGCCATTGTAAGCCACGGCATCGATCTCCACCTCTTTGGCTCCAGTCTCAAATTTTGATACAACCACTGGCGCTTCTTTGGAAATTTTCACTGCCTTACTCAAAAATAAATCCAAAGCCTGTCTGTCATACGCTACGCTCATCGCTGCCCCCGAAAGCACATATGATGGTCTCACCAAAACCGGATAACCCACCTCATCCGCGAATTTATAAATGTCTTCCATTTTCGCCAACTCTTTCCACTTCGGTTGGTCAATTTTTAATTTATCCATCATCGCCGAAAACTTGTGTCTGTTTTCCGCTCGGTCGATATTTTTTGAATCCGTCCCGAGAATCTTCACCCCCGCTTTATCCAGTTTCAAAGCCAGATTGTTCGGCACCTGTCCGCCCGTCGATACCACCACTCCTACTATCGACTTCTTTTCAAATTCATAAATATCCAAAACCCTTTCCAGCGAAAGTTCGTCAAAATAAAGTTTGTCGCAGATGTCATAATCCGTCGAAACCGTTTCCGGATTGTAGTTAATCATGATCGTTTCATACCCCTCGCGCTTCGCCGTCTGCGCCGCGTTCACACAACACCAATCAAATTCCACGCTCGAACCGATGCAATACGCGCCGCTCCCCAGCACCGCCACGGATTTTTTCTTGCTCGGCAATACATCGTTTTTTTCACCGTGATAAGTCAGATAAAGATAATTTGTATTCGCGGGATATTCCGCCGCCATCGTGTCTATCTGTTTTATCGCCGGCAAAATGCCCATTTTTTTACGCATTTTTCGAATCTCCATCTCTTCCCTTTTTTTCAAAAACCCGATCTGCTTGTCCGAGAAGCCTTTCTTTTTTACCTCAACCATCAGCTCTTTATCGATTGTTTTCACTTTTTGAATTTTCCCAGCCATCTCCACGATATTCTTCAATTTATCCAAAAACCATTTATCTATTCCGGAAATTTTGGAAATTTTTTCAGTCGTCCATCCCTGCTTCATCGCTTCCGCGATCACCAAAATTCTTTTCGGCGTCGGTCGTCTGATATCTTGTTCAATTTCATCGCTTTCAATTTTCACATCTTCATTCGCCACCAAC
>JBAZZM010000122.1:0-2565 GCA_041658805.1 Candidatus Altimarinota bacterium
AGGAGATTGATGAATATGAAATGGCGATGGATGTGCTCGAAAGAGCGCAAAAAAAATGGGCGAAGCTTTCAACGCAGGAACAGAAGAATAAGGCTTACAGATACCTTGCGGCGCGTGGATTTAACGGAGATGCTATTTACAAAGCCACCTTCACCTGCTACAATCGTGGCGACCAAGTGGAATTGTAAGATTCCGCTTTTTTATTAAGCAAAATTTATGCAAACACAGTTTATCGCGGCTATAAATCAGCTCTGCGACGAAAAAAATATTTCCAAGGACAAAGTTCTTGAGACTATCAAGGCGGCGCTGCGCGCTGCTTATCGCAAAGATTATGGGAACAAGGACCAAAATGTGGACGTGGATATCAATGAAAATTCCGGACTGGCGACCGTGTATCTGGTTTTGGAAATTGTAAAAAAAGTGGCAGATGAAAACACGCAGATTAGTGAAAAAGAGGCTCAAAAATACGATAAAAATGCCGAGGCCGGCGATACGATACGAATTGACGTGACCCCGACGGACTATGGTCGAATCGCGGCGCAGGCGGCCAAGCAGGTAATAATTCAAAGAATACAGGAGGCCGAGAGGGATGTGATGTATGAGACATTCAAAGATCGTGAAAATGAGCTGATCAACTCTGTGGTACACCGCGTTGATGGCACCAATGTTTATCTGAATCTGGACAATAAAATCACGACCAATCTCCCTTACGATCAGCAAATTCCGGGGGAAAAATACTACAGCGGCCAACGAATCAAATTGTATTTGGATAAAGTGGTGAAGACTTCCAAGGGGCCGCAGCTGATGATTTCCAGAACGCATCCGAGTTTGGTGCGAAAATTGATGGAACTGGATATTCCGGAAATCAAGTCCGGAGTGGTGGAGATAAAGGCGATCGCCAGAGAACCTGGTGTGAGATCGAAAGTGGCGGTAGCTTCGCATGATCCAAAGATCGATCCGATCGGCTCATGTGTCGGGCAAAAAGGCGTGCGCGTGCAGAGCATCATGGATGAGCTGAATAACGAGCGTATTGATATCATCCTGTGGTCTGAAAATATGGAAAATTTCATCAGGACGGCTTTGGCACCGGCGAAAACTTCAATAATTGAATTGGATCAAAGCCAGAGAAGGGCCAAGGTTTATGTGCAGTCTGATCAGCGACCGCTGGCTATTGGCAAACAGGGGCAAAATGTGAGACTGGCTTCGATTTTGACCGGATGGGAAATCGATGTTCTGGATGTCAGCGATCACAAGAGCTCGGTGGAAAGCGTGGCCAAAGAAAAAGAGAAGGTCACGGTGAAGACTATCGCCGAACTGAAAATTGATCCGGCAATTATAGAGAAACTGGCCGCGGCCAACCTGACTTTGGTCGAACAGATAAAGGGTTTGTCGGCGAAGGATTTGAGCGGCGTGGAGGGACTCGATGAAGCGGCCGCACAGACGATAGTAGATGCCGTGAAGGGCGCTTAATTCAGGCTTTTATCCTTTCTTTAGAGGCGTTTTTTTGCTATAATACATGGATATTTAAACATCCCGTTTTATATGGCGGAAGACAACAAACGCACGAAGGGTGCCCAGATGAATGTAGGGATTGGCGAAGAATCCGATGCCGGCGGCGGAAAAGCGGCATATCCGACTTCGCTTGGACAGGGAAACCTTCAAATCAATCGCGAATTCCAGGAAAAAGACGTGATCAAACGCGCCAAGGATTTGGACATGCCGTATGTAAATATCGGCAAAATGCCGCTGAATCCGGACTTCGTAAAGATGATTGATCTGGAGAGCGCGGTGGCCGCACGGATTATCCCCTTTTATAGAATCGGAAAAACGGTGCGTGTGGCGATCGACGATCCAAACAATCCGAAAACAGTAGAGGCGATCAAGGTACTGGAAGGAAAAGGCTATACGGTAAGCAAAAATCTGGCTTCGAATTCCGGCATGGACGAAGGGCTGGCCTCTTATCAAAACGCACGGAAATATAAAAAAATCGAAGTGGTCAAAAAGGTGGCGACAGAAAATATAAAGACCTACGAAAAAGAGATCGCCGATCTGGCAAAATTGAGCGAAAAGCTGGGCAAGGTGACCGCGGAAGAGGCCCTGAATATGCTGAATCTTGGTGCGATGAAAACCGGCGCCAGCGACATGCATCTGGAACCGGATGAAAAATCCGTGAAAGTCAGACTGCGTATTGACGGAATGCTACATCCGGCATTTGAAATGAAGCCGGAAATTTTTAACCGGATCGCGGAGCAAATCAAATACCAAAGCAAGATGAGGCTGAATGTGATGACCGTGCCTCAAGATGGCAGATATGATTTTACTTTTAATGATCAGCAAATCGACGTGCGTGTCTCGACGATTTGGACACCGTATGGGGAATCATTTGTATGTCGCTTTTTGATCAATGGCGGGGAATCCTTGGAATTTGAAGAGCTGGGATTTCAAGGAAATGATTTGGCGAAAATTCAAAACGCGGTAAAAATTTCGCATGGCATGATACTGGTGACAGGCCCTACCGGAAGCGGAAAAACAACGACCCTGTATTCCATACTAAAAAAGATAAAG
>JBAZZM010000123.1:0-2553 GCA_041658805.1 Candidatus Altimarinota bacterium
CATAAATTTTTTCGTCCAATCTCCGTAGGCGGAGCCAGTGCCCTCATCGCTATCACTTCGCTTGCCAGTTATGCCTTGGGCCTCGTCCGTGACCGCGTCATCGCCGTCAATTTCGGCACAAGCAGTGCCACAGATACATACAACGCCTCCTTTCTCATTCCGGACATCCTTTTCAACGTCTTTATTGCAGGAGCTCTGGCCGCAGCCTTTCTGCCGGTTTTCACGGATTATCAATCCCGCGACAAAACAGAGGCAAATCGCATCGCCTCAAGCGTCCTCACCGTCGGCAGTCTAAACATCGCCATCCTCTCCGTCATTCTCTTTATATTTATGGATCGGCTCGTCCCATTCGTTTTCACCACAGCCACCCCGCAAATGCAACAGGACATCGTCTTTATGACCCGCATCATGCTGCCATCAGCCATCCTTTTCTCCATCAGCAACGCGCTCGGCAACATCCTGATGAGCTACAAACACTTCATTTCTTATTCGATTTCCCCGATTTTATACAACCTCGGCATCATCCTCGGCATCCTTTTTTTCGGGAAAGAATGGGGAATTTATGCCGCGGCGGCAGGCGTGGTCATCGGCGGACTCCTTCATTGTGGCATCCGAATCATTGATACTTTCTCCACCGGCTTTCGCTTCAAACCGGCTTTCGACATTTTTCATCCGGCTTTTTTAAAAATTCTAAAACTGATGATCCCGCGCAGTTTCGGCCTGATCGCGTGGCAGATCAACCTCTACATTTTCGCCATCGTCGGTATCCGCATTATGGAAGGTGGACTGGCCGCTTTCAATTTTGCCAGAAACATCCAGAGCTTCGCAGTCAGCCTTTTTGGAATTTCCTTTGCCACAGCCATTTTCCCGCACTTGAGCGAGTCTGCCGGCAAAAAAGATTTTAGCTCCTACACCGACGACATTCAAAAAACCATACAACGCATTTTATTCTTCACCATACCATCCATGGTCGGCATCATGGTTTTATCCGGCGCCATCGTAAACATCATCCTCGGTGGGGGAGTCTTCGATCAAAATTCCGTAAAACTCACCTCTATCATCCTCTTCGCCTTCGCCTTTTCCATTCCATTTGAAAGCATCAACCACATCCTCGCACGGGCCTTTTATTCCCTCCAAAACACCATCACCCCAACCATTGTAAACGTGATTGCCATGGGCATGATTGCTTTTTCCACTATTTATCTCGCGCCACGATACGGCATCAGCTGGTTCTCATTTGGATTTTCTATCGCTTACGCATTTCAGGTCGTCGTTCTCGTCATTCTTCTCCGCAAAAAACTACAAGGATTCAATCTCAAAAATTTCTCCTTTAGTTTGGCTAAAATCATTTTGGCCAGTGGTATCATGGCTATAGTCCTCATCCTTTCCGAACCGATTTCAACTATGATGAATGAAAAACTCGCCGACGCCATCCGCATCTGCATCGGCGGCTTAAGCTTCTTTGCCGTTGCCTACGCCGTCAAAGCCGAGGAACTAAATTCCATCAAATACATCTTCGCCAAACTCCTGCGCAAACCGATCAATACCGATTCAAAATTGCCGTCAGCTTGAGATCTTTGCCGATAGCTTCTACCTCTTCAAATTCGAAATTCCAAACGTCCTTCAATTTTTTCACGCCTTTTCCTCCGACAACAGATAATCCTTTTCCACCAATAATTTTTGGCGCTACAAAAAACACAACTCTGTCCACCAAACCTGCGTCAAGAAATTTTCCGTGTGTCTCACTGCCGCCCTCTACAAAGACACTTTGCGCACCCATTTTTCCAAGCCTTTTTATTAAACTTTTTACATCCTCATTCGTCACCATCACATTTTTATTTTTAAAAATCTTCAACTTTGAATCCAGCTTCCTGTCACTCAAAACCACTCTCAAAAATTTCTTCTTTCCAAATTTTTTGGGCAAAGCAAATTCCGAATCGTCCGCAATTACAGTCCTTGCTCCCACAACCAAAGCATCAGCCATCCCACGCTCATTGCGGCCTTCATCCCGCGCCTTATCACCGGTAATCCACTTCGATTCACCGCTCTCCGTTGCGATCTTTCCGTCCAGACTCATCCCGGCCTTCAGCGTCACATATGGCATTCCCGTCTTCACCCATTTCAAAAAAGGCTGATTAAGCTTCCTTGCTTCCAAACTATTCAACAACACAACTTTCACCCCATGTTTTTTCAAAAACTCGATTCCGCCTCCATTCACTTTTTTAAACGGATCCTTCATTCCGACAATAACTTCCTTCACTCCCGCCTTCACGATCGCCTCCGCGCACGGCGGAGTTTTCCCATGATGACAGCAAGGCTCCAGCGTCACATACAGCGACGCTCCTCTCGCATCAGCTCCACGCATCGCCATAATCTCGGCATGATCCCCTCCGGCTTTCTTATGCCATCCTTCGCCAACCACTTTTCCTTTCTTCACCAAAACCGCCCCCACACACGGATTCGGCGTGGTAAAACCCTGGCCTTTTTTAGCCAGCTCAATCGCAATATTAAAAAAATCAAAATTCATATTTTCTTCAGTATATGCCCCATTTT
>JBAZZM010000124.1:0-2513 GCA_041658805.1 Candidatus Altimarinota bacterium
CGCCATCACCGACCCATCCGGCCGTATCCTCGGCATCATGCCCCACCCCGAGCGCTTCTTATATTTTACGAATGAAGACGGCTGGGAATTAAAGAAAGAACAACTCCTCCGCGAGCACAAAGACTTGCCCAAATACGGCCAAGGCCTTAAGATTTTTCAGAACGCAGTCAGCTATTTCACAAAATGAAACTCCACCTCAAAAACGACCTCGCCGTAAATAGACATCCTCTGATGAACAAACTTTCACTCCTCCTTATCGGCGTCTTTTTAAGCTGCGCGATTTTCGCCCTGCTGATTCAAAACCTCGCGACCGCCGGCCTATGGCTCTCCCTCCTCCTCCAAGCCGCCCTGATTTTCTGCGGATTTTACTATATTGAAAAACACTCCCCACTCCGCCTCATCAACTGGGGCTTGCTCGCCACAGTAATTGCCCTTGTGCTGATCTTCGCTTTAGGTATAAATTTGCTGCCACTGAATTTATAGCAGCCTAATCCACCATTACCCTCCTCGGCTTTGCCCCGTCCGCCGGCCCGACCACACCGTTGTCTTCCAGCATGTCAATCAGCCGCGCCGCTCTCGCATACCCGACTTTCAGCCTTCTTTGAAATAAACTCGCCGACGCTTTTCTCGTTTCCCTCACCAATTCCAGCGCCGCCATATACATCGTGTCATCATCTGCGCCAGCTCCTGAATCCGGCACACCATTGAGCCTCGTCTTCGCGGTCTCATTCGAAGTAATCGTCGTGTCATACTCCGGCTCCACCGTCAGCTTCACACGATTAGTCACCTTTTCAATTTCATCCGTCGACACATAAATTCCCTGCACGCGCAGCGGTTTGGCCATCCCCGACGGCAGATAAAGCATATCGCCTTTCCCAAGCAAATCCTCCGCCCCGATTCCATCCAAAATCGTTCTCGAGTCGATCGAACTGCTCACCGCAAAAGAAATTCTTGCCGGAATATTTGCCTTGATCAGACCCGTGATCACGTCCACCGACGGCCTTTGCGTAGCGATAATCAGATGAATTCCCACAGCCCGCGCCATCTGCGCGATGCGGCAAATCGAAGCTTCAACTTCCTTGCCCGCCGACATCATCAAGTCCGCCAGCTCGTCCACCACCACCACAATTCTCGGCATTTTCACCACCTCATCCAGCTCATTAAACTCACCAATATTCCTCACCCGATTGCGCGAAAGCTCGCTATACCTGCGAATCATTTCCGACACCACCCAACGCAAAGAAATCGCCGCCTTTTCCGGATCCTGAATTACAGGAGTCAGCAAGTGCGGAATACTGTTGTAGGAAGTCATCTCCACTCTTTTCGGATCGATCATGATCAGCTTCAAATCTTTCGGAGAATTTTGATATAGAAGGGCAATCAAAAACGCGTTCATCGCCACCGATTTTCCGCTTCCGGTCGCGCCCGCGATCAGTAGATGTGGCATACCGTCCAGCTGGGCGATAATCGGTCTGCCGGACACGTCTCTACCCAGCGGCAAACTCAACTTCGACTTCGACTCTCTAAATTCCGGTGACTCCAAAATCTCGCGCATAAACACAGTCGCCCTATAAGCATTCGGCACTTCGATTCCAACCAGCGATTTCCCGGGAATCGGCGCTTCTATACGCACTCTTTCCGCGGCCAGCGCCAGCGCCAGATCGTTTTTCAGCGTCGTAATTTTCGACAACTTCACGCCCTCGTGCGGTTTCAAAGTATATTGAATCACCGTCGGCCCGACATTCACTTCGTGCATCGTTACATCGATATCAAACTGCAGCAATTTCTTTTTAATTTTCTCGGCGTTATCTTTTAGAATCGCGTCATCCACGACCACATTACTGTTCCCGTTTTTCAGCAAATCAAGTGAAGGAAATTCCCACTCATAGTCGGCCACTTCCGTCTGCTTTTCCTCTTTGGTCAGCTCTTCGCTGATCTCTTTCGCGCGCATTTCATTGATCACGATTTTGTCCTCACGTTCAGCCGCCCCATCCCCATCTTCGGCATATACCACATGCCCCTTGCCATTTTCATCATTTGAAATTTGCGATTTGCGAATCAAAATTTCCGGCTCCTCCCTATCTTCATCATGGCTTTTGCCAATTCCAAAAAGTCCGCGCTTCTCGCGCTCTTCTTTACCCTTCGTCACTTCAAATCTCACTTCCGGAATCAAAAAGGCGGCGATCTCCCTCAAGGACACTTCAAAAATCAGGACCAGCGAAACCAAAAACGAGGCCACAAAAATAATCGTCGCCGCCACAGTCCCTATTTTCAAAACCTCCAGCAGCAAAAAATTTGTCACAAATCCCACGTAACCTCCATACATACCGGCTTCCGCATAGTTGTGAATTTGATCCACCGGCACCGACATATGAAAAATACTCAAAACCGAAACCAGCATCAGGATCACGCCCAGCGTCCTCGCCGCCCCAAATTTCACTTTTTTGGAAAAGAACATCATCAGCGAAACGAGAATAAAGACCCCGGGGATAATATAGATCCCCCAGCCCAAA
>JBAZZM010000125.1:0-2508 GCA_041658805.1 Candidatus Altimarinota bacterium
CGCTACGCCCAGATTCTCAAGGAAGCCAAAGAACGCAAAGCTTAAACCAAAAAAATGTTTAAACCCTTTCTCAAAAAATTACTCAAAACTCTCCTCATCGCCGCCCCTCTGGCGCTACTCCTCTCTGTGATTGTAACGAAATTTGGTGGGGGACACTTGCTGGCGCATGCGCTTCCACCAATTCCAACAATCGATAATCAGGAACTCAGCGATTTGACCAAGTCCGTAATAGAAATTCAAAAAGTTCTTAATTATTTACTTTGGCCCGTACTGGCACTCATCGGATCTTTGATGCAAAACGATCTTTTCTTTGGCGGTGGTATGGCGGTTCGCCTGCAGGAAATTTGGATCAATATTCGCAATGTGGTAAACATCTTTTTTGTTATCATTTTGGTCGGTATCGCTCTTTACAACGTCTTGGGTATCGGCGAAGACAGCGGCTCTTATGCAATCAAAACAATCCTTCCAAAAATCATCATCGGAATTATAGTTATTAACTTTTCCTTCCTTGCCGCAAAAGTCATGCTGGATGCCATCAATGTAATAACGACATCGATTTTCGCAATCCCGACACAAATCTCCGAAGCTGCCTCTGACGGAGTCAAAGAGGGGCAAATAGGCTACACTGAAACCGAGGCGAGCTTATGTGGAGGAATTCCATTTTTTGAATATCTCGCGGATGCGCCGGCAAATATTTATTGCGATGGCGATAAACTTTCCGATAATGGCAAACTTTACCTCGCCAAATATGGCATGAATAACGCCGCTATGCTTTTAGCTATCAAAGGTGGAAAGGTTCAATTTTATGACACGCTTTTGAAGGGTACGGATGCGGGTACGATTTCAATCTCCGTATTTTTTTCACTGCTGATGTATTTTATTTATGCAATTTCATTCATAGCTCTGGTGGTGGTTCTCTTTGCCAGAGTCGTAGTTCTTTGGTTGGGCATAGCACTCTCTCCGATTATTTTGCTGGCCATGGCAGTACCGGATTTCAAGAGTAAGGTCGGTGGCCTAAACGAACTGGTCGACACAATAATCAAAACCGCTATAGCCCCAATCATGATCGCACTTTCACTTACCGTGGGTTGGATCATGCTAGGAGCATTTCAAGGAGTCGAGTTCATACAAGGACTAAAAATGGAGACACGAATCCCTGTCCAACCATTAAGCGATTTTCAAAACATAATTTCCGCTATAGGTGTCGTAGCCATTGTCTGGATGGGCGTCTTTACAGCGGCCGGCGGCACGGTCGCCAAAGGAGTTACCGACAAACTCCGCGGCGCGGCAGCCGCAACAGGCACATTTTTGGCCACCGCTCCATTCAAGTATTGGCCGATTATACCTGCAAACCTCATGGGTGCTCATGGAGCTGCACACGACACAGATGGAAGTGGTCACTTAAACTTTAACGAAATAATCAACATGGGTAAGAACATGCTCCATGGTGTCGACAAAAGCAATAAAGGCGGAGCTCAATATACTGACAACGGCGATGCGATTATGAGATCAAATCGAGGCCAAGCCAAGTCAGAGGAATTTGCTAGCACACTTACTTATACGGGGGCAAATGGGACAAAGATCGATAGATTTAGAGACGAGGCAACCTTACAAGGCTCACCACTTCACAAGGATTTGTCAAAACTTTACAAGGGGGTTGAGAACTATACGAAAAAGTTGGAAGAACTTAGAAAGGCTCAAGCTTCAGGAGAAACAGAGAAGATAAAGACGATTGGAGAGAACCTGGCCAAACAAGTTCAAAATGCCAGATTAGCTCCTGAAAAACCTGCATCGGCTCAACCAGCAGCAGAGGGAGTCAAACCTGCCGCAACAGCCGCGACAGAAACACCTGCAAGCAAAGCCACTCTCAAGGATGGTCTAGGTGATGTGTTGGCTGATGAAAATGTGCAGAAAAAATTAAAAACAATCATAGGTGAAAAAGAGGTTGCCAACACTGACGAATTGAAAGGGATCCATGACGAATTGGTAAAAGGTTTGGAAGAAAAAAAGATCACGGCTCCGGAAACAGGATTGGGTATGGACAAAGAACAGGTTATTGATACTTTAGGTAAAAAACAGTACGAAAAATCAGTCGATGCTATGAAAAAAATAATGAAAGAAGAGAAACCAGGCGAAACCATCACAGACGATGAAGTTGAACAGCGTATTAGAAGTCTGGTCAACACCGGCAAAGAACCTGTGACGCCGACAACAACCGCAGAAACAAAGAAACCCCTAATTCCCCCTAAATGACCCCTCTCTCCCACAACTCATTCTCCAAAAAAAATCAGGATAACTCCATGATCTTTTTCGCGGATGACGGCAACGCCGCCAGACAAATCCGCGTCGAAGATGAGCTCGATCCAAGCATCGACAAGGACGAGGAAACCGCCGAATCTCTGGCTCTTAAAAAACGCAGAGCAAAACCAAAACTCACAGTCATCGATGGCGGTAAAAAAAGGAAAAGTGAAAAAGCCACCCTCGCCAGCCCAAACTCCCAACTCGAAC